>CANHEA010000001.1 GCA_947459635.1 Flavobacteriaceae bacterium
ACCTGCAACTGCCACAATCTGCATGAGTTCTTTTGCCGATGGATTTTCTAGCATTGTTAGTGAAAATTTCACTAAAGGATGCAATGACGTCAATCCGCCGACGGTGCCTAATGCCAATGGAATTTCGATCCAAAAACTGAAAATTCCGTTTTCGATTTTGGCTGAGGAAAGACTTCGGTATTGTCCGTCTCTAGCGGCATAAGCGTGAATTCCGGCTTCTACAGCGCGAAAGTCGTTTCCTGTGGCAAGTACAACCGCGTCAATTCCGTTCATGATGCCTTTGTTATGCGTGACTGCGCGAAATGGTTCCACTTGTGCAATTTGAATAGCGCGAACAAATTTTTCGGCAAACTCCTGTGGATTTTCGATTTTTTTCTCCGCTAATTCCTCGACTTTACAGGAAACTTCAGCTCTGACAATGCAATTCGGAACGTAATTCGACAGGATGCTCATGACGATTTCGATGTTTTTTTCGGCATCGGAAAAGACGTCAAAGTGTAGCGCTTCTTGCTTGAATGTTTTCGCAAACTGTTCTAAACAGGAATTGATAAAATTAGCGCCCATCGAATCTTGGGTGTCAAAAGTGGCGTGTAATTGGAAATAACCGGGTAATTTATCGGTTTGATTTCTGAGTTCAATGTTGAGAATGCCACCGCCACGGTGCCGCATATTTTTGGTGATGGCTTCGGTATTTGAAAATAATTGCGGTTTCACGTGAGCAAAGAACTGTTCTAGTTTTTTCGAATCGCCAGTATATATAAAGTGAACTTGACCAATTTTTTCGCTGTTGAGAACGGTGGCTTTGAATCCGCCTCGCGTAGACCAGAATTTTGCCGATTTGGCAGCCGCAGCGACTACAGAACTTTCTTCGATGGCCATCGGAATCGTAACTTCTTTGCCGTTGATGATAAAGTTTGGCGCAACTCCTAAAGGCAAATAGAAATTAGTAATCGTATTTTCTATGAAATCGTCATGTAGTTTTTGAACATTGGCGTCTGTGTTCCAATAATTTTTTAGCAATGTGATTGCCGCTGATGGTGTCGAAAAATAGCGGTTGGCAATCCAATTGATTTTTTCTTCTTTGGATAATTTAGAGAAACCTGAAACGGCGTTATGCATACATTGGTTATTTGGTTCTGTCGGTGGTAAAGATACAGTTTCATTAAATTATTTACTAGAAATTTATCGACTTTGACGGTGCTTGTTTGGGATGTTATTTTGCATTTAACAGAAAAAAATGCCGTTAATTGTAATTTTTTCACTAAAATTGACAGTTCTAATTTGCTAATTTATTTATGAAATCAAACCAACTTCTTGCCTTTTTCCTTTTCATCTGCGTTGCTGCAGTAGCACAACAAAAAATTACCGTTGAAGATATTTATAGTGGCGCATTCCGTGCCAAAGGAATGGATGAATTGCAATCCTTAAAGAATACCAATCAATACACAGTGCTCAACTTTGATCGTGCTTCTCGTACGATGCAAATCGATTTGTACGATTTTGCGACTTTAAACAAAGTAGCTACGTTGATTGATACCAAGAATCACAAGGAATTGGCAGATGGCATTGATAGTTACAGCTTTAGCGCTGATGAGAAGATGATTTTGATTGCCGCAAATTCGAACCAAATTTTCCGCCATTCTTTTACGGCGGACTATTATTTATTTAACACGGTTTCGAAAGAATTGACAAAATTGTTTGATAGTCAAGTGCAAGAACCTTCATTTTCGCCAGATGGAAAAATGATTGCTTATGCTAAAGAAAACAATCTCTTTATTTATGATATTTCGGCAAAGAAATCGACTGCCATTACTAACGACGGAAAGAAAAACGCTATCATTAACGGAATCACGGATTGGGTTTACGAAGAAGAATTTGCCTTTGTGAGAGCGTTTGATTGGAGTAAAGACAGCAAGAAAATTGCTTTTATACGATTTGATGAAAGTCAAGTGCCGGAATTTTCGATGTCGGTTTTCCACAAAGATTTATATCCAACCATAGAAACTTTCAAATATCCGAAGGCTGGAGAAAAAAATTCGGAGGTTTCGTTGCACATTTACGATGTAGCGACGGCTTCAAAAAAAGACGTCAACCTAAGTAATTACTCGGATTTTTATATCGCGAGAATGAAATGGACGAATGATGCCAATGTATTATGCGCGCAAGTATTGAATCGCCACCAAGACAATCTGGATTTATTGTTTATTGACGGAACGACAGCGGCATCTAAAGTGGCATTGAATGAAAAAGACAAAGCGTATATTGATGTGACGGACAATCTCACCTTTTTGAAAGACAATAGTTTTATTTGGACTAGTGAAAAGGACGGATTCAACCATATTTATCTGTATGACAACACGGGGAAATTGAAAAACCAAGTTACCAAGGGCAATTGGGAAGTGACGAACTATTATGGTTTTGATGAGAAAAACAAAACGATTTATTATCAATCGGTAGAAAATGGGTCAATCAATCGAGATGTATATCGCATCCAATTAGACGGAAAGAACAAAGTGCGATTGACTTCACAAACGGGAACGAATGCGGCTACTTTTAGTCCAAATTTTCAGTTCTTCATCAACAGTTATTCGAGTGCGACGCAAGCGACCATTTATTCTTTGAACGAATCGAAATCTGGTAAAGTGGTGAAAGTTATTGAAAACAATGAAGCTTTGATGACTAAATTGAAAGGATATAATTTGCCTTCCAAGGAGTTTTTTGTTTTGAAAACAGAAAAAGGACATAACCTGAATGCTTGGATGATCAAGCCGAAGGACTTTGACGCAACCAAAAAATATCCGGTTTTTATGTATCAGTATTCCGGTCCAGGTTCGCAGCAAGTGAACAATGATTGGAACGGTTACGACGATTATTGGTTTATGATGTTAACGCAACAAGGTTATATTGTGGCTTGCGTTGATGGAAGAGGAACGGGTTTTAAAGGCGCCGAATTTAAAAAATGTACGCAGAAAGATTTAGGGAAGTTCGAGGTAGAAGATCAAATAGATGCTGCGAAAGTATTCGGAAGTTATGCTTATGTTGACAAGGCTAGAATTGGAATCTTCGGTTGGAGTTATGGTGGATTTATGTCATCAAATTGTTTGTTTAAAGGCAATGATTTTTTCAAAATGGCGATAGCGGTGGCGCCAGTTACGAATTGGCGTTTTTATGATAGTATTTATACCGAAAGATATTTGCAAACGCCACAAGAAAATGCGAGTGGCTATGATTTGAATTCACCGATTAATTATGTTGATAAATTGAAAGGGAAATTCCTTTTGATTCACGGATCTGCCGATGACAATGTGCATGTGCAAAATTCGATGCAAATGATAGAAGCCTTAATTCAAGCTAATAAGCAATTCGATTCACAGATTTATCCAGACAAAAATCACGGAATTTATGGTGGAAAAACGCGGATTCAGTTGTATAACAAAATGACGAATTTCATTAAAGATAATTTATAAAACCAAAACTAAAACTCTAAATACAATGACAGAAACTCAAGTAAAAACAGGACATCCAAAGGGACTCTATTTCTTATTCTTTACAGAAATGTGGGAACGATTTAGTTATTATGGAATGAGAGCGATTTTCATTCTTTTTATGACTGACAAAATAGTAGGATTAGCTATGAATGATGCTGATGCGTCACAAATCTATGGAAGTTACACCGGATTGGTCTATTTGACACCGCTGTTAGGAGGCTATTTATGTGATAAGTATTTAGGAAATAGAAGAAGTATTATCATCGGCGGATTGTTGATGGCTTTGGGCCAGTTTTGTATGTTCTTAAGCGCTTCCGCAGGAGCTGACGGTGGAATTTCTATTATGTGGGCTGGACTTACAGCCATTATTATTGGAAACGGTTTTTTTAAGCCAAATATTTCCACCATGGTGGGGCAATTGTACCCAGCGAATGACAGAAGAATTGATAGCGCTTTTACCATCTTTTATATGGGAATTAACTTAGGGGCCTTTTTCTCTCCTTTAGTTTGTGGCTCGATGGATTTCAAATGGGGATTCTTGGCGGCATGTGTTGGAATGTTATTAGGTTTAGTAACTTTTATTATGTACCAAAAGAAATATTTGATTTCTGAGGAAGGAAAAGAAATCGGTTTGATGGTGAAAAAATTGGATGCAAAAAGCATTGGAACTATTGTAGGATCTATTGCTATTATATTCTTTATGTTGAATTTCAAGCAAATGTTCAAAAGTGATGTTGATATCATTAGCTACTTCATTTATGGCGCTATGATCTTGATGCCGGTGATTATTTTTAGTGATAAGAGCTTGACAAAAATTGAGATTCAAAGGATTTCCGTTATTTTCATTTTGGTGTTTTTCGTAATTTTCTTCTGGGGCGCTTTTGAGCAAGCGGGAGCATCATTAACTTTATTTGCCGAAAGACAAACAGAAAGAACAATTTTTGGTTGGGAAATGCCAGCTTCTTATTTTCAATCTGTAAATCCGCTAGCTGTTATTGCATTAGCGCCTATATTTACAATCATCTGGGGATTCTTATACATCAGAAAATTAGAACCATCATCACCTAAGAAAATGGCGATTGGTTTGGCATTGGTTGCTTTAGGATATGTTGTAATTGCGATTGCTGTAAAAGGACTTGGTGTTGAAGATAAAGTATCGATGTGGTGGCTAATTGCGTTGTACATAATTCACACTATGGGTGAGTTATGTTTGTCTCCAATCGGATTGTCGATGGTTTCTAAATTAGCGCCTTTACGTTTATCCTCTTTGATGATGGGAACTTGGTTCTTAGGAAATGCTGCTGCTAATAAGTTTGCAGGAACGTTAAGCGCCTTGATTCCACCTACAGCAGGTGCGGATGTTGCGGCAGGCCCGTTAGTTTATCCAACATTTTTAGGATTTGAAATTACAAACTTATATGAATTTTTTATGTTGTTTATTATCATGACTGGTACAGCGGCAGCAATATTGTTTGTTTTGAGTTCATGGTTACAAAAAATGATGCACAACGATCACGTGGAAGGAATTGATTTGTCTGTAGAAAATAGATAATAATCTTCCTGACTATGTGGAATAAACATCCAAAGGCCTTACCTTATTTATTTTTATCCGAAATGTGGGAGCGTTTCGGATATTATTTAATGATTGGGATTTTTACGCTTTATCTCAAAGATGTAGAAGCGGGTTTTGCGATGACCGAAAAGGAAGCTGCTGATTTATATGGAACTTTCATTGCATTGGTATTTTTGACTCCATTTATAGGTGGATTGGTGGCTGATCGTTATTTGGGTTATCGCACATCTATTATTATCGGTGGATTGTTAATGGGCGTTGGTTACTTCATGATGGGTGTTCACAACATTACCATACTCTATATTGCAATGACTTTTGTAATTGTTGGAAACGGTTTTTTTAAACCGAACATTTCAACTTTACTGGGTAATTTCTACTCCAAAGAAGAATACAAAGACAAGAAAGACGAAGGCTACAATATTTTTTACATGGGAATCAATATTGGCGCTTTTATCTGTAATTTCTTTGGTGCTGCACTGCAAATTCTCTTAGGTTGGCAATATGCTTTTATGGCAGCTGGTGTCGGGATGTTTGTAGGTGTTTTGGTTTTTATTCTTGGAACCAAACACTATGTCGGGTATGATCAGAAGAAAGGAACACAAGAAGGAGATATGCCTTTTTATAAAATTGTACTCTTTATTTTGCTACCATCAGTAGTTTTTGGAATTATTGGTTGGATGCTAAAAGGGGTAACGTCTGAAGCAAATCCTGACAGTTATATTTTTGGATCAGACAGTACTGACGCCTTTATTTTTGCCTGTATTCCAGTGATTTTCTTTTATGCAAGTTTGTATTTCAAAGCCAAACCCGACGATAAAAGACCTATTGGTGCTTTATTGTCGATTTTCGCTGTAGTGATTTTGTTTTGGGCAGTTTTCAAATTGAATGGCTCAGCCCTTAATACTTGGGCGGATCGTTATACGGATAGAGAAATTACTGGAACAACCAAAGCCGTTTTCAATGGTTTGAAATTATCGAAGGAAACCGAATACAAAAAAGACTCAGTAGAATTGTACGATGCTAGTTTTCGACTTCAAAAAGAAAATGGAGTTGTTAAAAAAGTAGTCGATTACCCTGTCTATTTCAGAAATGTTGCGAAAGATAAGTTGCCCGAAGAAAATTCGAAAGTGAGTTTATGGGCGACAAATTTAAGTCAATCTATCAATCCAGGTTGGGTGATTATTCTAACACCATTAGTAGTTGCCTTTTTCACTTTCTTGAGAGGACGAAAAAAAGAACCGTCTACACCAACCAAAATCGCATTCGGATTATTAATCTCTGCGTTGTCTGTATTGGTGATGGTGGCAGCGGTAAAAATGGGAGGCAATGGCTCTGAAAAAGTAAGTGTGTGGTGGCTCGTTGCCAATTACGGAATTATAACTATTGGAGAACTATTTCTGAGTCCAATGGGATTGTCTGTGGTTTCGAAATTGAGCCCAACCAATATTACCTCTTTGATGATGGGAGGTTGGTTCTTATCGACTTCCATCGGAAATAAACTAAGCGGTGTATTGGCTAGTTTGTGGGATACTTACGAAGACAAAACCGATTTCTTTTGGATCAACTTTTCCCTATTAATATTTGCAACGTCGTTGATGTTTATTTTACTCAAGCAACTCAATAAAGTCATGCAAGAAAAAGGAATCAAATAAAACTTACTATGGAACAAAATCTAACATTAGATCAGATTCAAAATTTTGAAGGTAAATATCCTAAACAACTTTGGTATTTATTCTTAGTAGAGATGTGGGAACGTTTTTGTTTCTATGGAATGCGTGGTGTTTTGACCATTTTTATGGCGGATCAGGTTTTGGGATTATCGCTGTCTGACAAAGAAGCAAATCTAAAGTATGGCGCCATTCAAGCATTTGTTTATGCCTTTACCTTTATTGGAGGAATTTTCGCCGATAAGATTTTGGGTTTCAAAAAGTCGCTTGTCTTTGGTGGAATTGTCATGATAGCGGGAAACCTCTTAATTGCTTTTTCTCCGCAAGAGATGTTTTATTTGGGAATCACTTTATCTATCATAGGAACAGGTTTCTTTAAGCCGAATATTTCATCTATGGTTGGTGAATTATATAAAGAAGGCGACAGTAGAAGAGATGCCGGTTTTGGCTTGTTTTATTCTGGAATCAATATCGGGGCTTTATTAGGAGGCGCTGTCTGCGTTTATTTTGGAACTAGCAAGGATTATGGTTGGAGCTATTCGTTCTTATCCGCTGCCGTTGTAATGCTAATTGGATTGGTAACTTTTATGTTGACCAAAAAATCTTTAGGTCCAATCGGTGACTCTCCTTTGTTGGAACTGCCTAAATCCAAAAGAACTACGAAAGAGATTGCGGTTTATATTGGTTCTATCATCAGTATTCCACTTATTTTCATGATGATCAAAAATACCGATTACACCGATTATTTTATGTACACTATTGGACCTTTGTCCATTTTCTATTTCTTATATGAAACTTATAAGGAGAAGGAACTTAAGTCGCAGAAGAAATTGATTGCGGCGTTTATTTTCATTATCTTTTCCATTATTTTTTGGGCATTTTTCGAACAAAGTGGAGGTTCATTGGCGCTTTTTGCCCAAAACAACTTACATCAAAATTTGTTGTTCTTCGAAATCAATCCAAATATTGTAAATAATACGTCCAATTCTTTATTTGTAATCATTTTTAGTCCAATTCTAGGGTTGCTTTGGTTGGCAATGGCAAAAAGAAAATTAGAGCCCAATACAGTCATTAAATTTGGACTAGGATTTTTGTTTCTAGCAGCAGCTTTTTATGTTTTTTATTACACGAAATTCTTTGCCGATGCTCAAGGTTTGACGTCATTGAATATATTTACTTTGGCCTATTTAGTCATTACGTTTGGAGAACTTTGCTTATCACCAATCGGATTATCAATTATGACCAAATTGTCACCAAAAAGATTGTCAGGGATGATGATGGGGATGTGGTTTTTGGCTAGTGCTTACGGTCAGTATGCAGCAGGTTTATTGGGTGCTGGAATGTCATCTCCAGACGAAAACGCTTCTTTAGTTACCAAGCTGCAAGGATACACAGATGGTTATTACCAGTTAGCAGTTTATGCCTTAATTTCGGGAGCAGTATTGATCATCTTCACACCATTAATCAAAAAATTGATGCAAGAAGTAAAATAATTTTAGTACTTTCGGCATTGTTTTTGTCAAATGAGAGAACCTTAAATAAAAAAATATTATGAAAAAGATACTTATTGTAGCGCTACTAATTCTAGGTTCAGCAACTGTTGGAGCTCAAGAATTAAAGTGGGAAACCAACTTAGAACAGGCATCACAAATTGCTATGAAAACTAAGAAACCATTATTGATGTTTTTTACTGGTAGTGACTGGTGCGGCTGGTGTATTCGTTTGCAAAACGAAGTATTGAAAAAGCCAGAGTTCGCTGCATGGGCAAAGGAAAATGTGGTTTTGTTAGAACTAGATTTCCCAAGAAGAAGTCCCCAATTGCCTGAAATTCAAAAGCAAAATATGGAGTTACAGCAAATCTTCGAAGTGAGAGGATATCCTACTGTTTGGTTTGCAAACCCGACAAAGAAAGACGGAAAGACTAATTTAGAGAAATTAGGAAGTACGGGCTATGTTGCTGGAGGTCCGGAAAAATGGCTTGATGGAGCAAATCAAATTATTGCAAAAAAATAAAACTAGTTTTCCAATTTATAGAATCCCTTTTCATACGTGTTGTGAAAAGGGATTTTTTCTTTTAAGCAAGTGGCTTTCCACAACGAAACGTAGGATTTGAAGTTACTTACATCAGCAATCACTAATCGTGGCTTGCAGGTTTGAAAAACCCGATTGAGATTGATTTTGGGTGACTGTCGCAGCAAAAGAATATCTGGTTTCGTATTTTTAGGATACGCTCTCGAACTGTCTATAAGTACAATCTTCTTATTTAGCGCATACATCAACTTCGGCAACGCTTTTTTCTTAATAACCTTTGAAAAATTAGCAGTAATGTATGGCTGAATTGGATTGTTTTTGCCTAAAGTTGAATTGGTAAACACAACAACATTATTTCCATTTCTTTCGGCAATTAACGTTGCCTTTTTGATATTAAAAACAAGGAGTTCATTTTTGTTTTGATTTGTCCATCGCGTATAAAAAAAACTTCCTTGAATGAGAATTATTGTGATAAAAGCAAAGGCAAGCTTTTGGTACGAGGGTTTTTTAAAATATACAATGACAGCAATAAGAAATGTGTATAGGCATAAGACTAATAGGATATTAATAGGAATCTCCTTAATTACCAGTTGGTCAAACGATGCAATCTTATGGATGATGTAGTTTAATACATAGATTAATCTCTCTACGATTCGAACTAGAAAAAGTGGCGTCATGCCAAAGAGCACAAGAATCACAAGTCCTAACCCCAAAGCCATAATGGCGCTTAAAAACGGAATTACAATTACATTTGTCACAAAAAACAGCCCAGGAAATTGATGAAAGTAATAAATACTTATGGGTAATGTACCGATTTGAGCCGCAAAGGATACGGTGAGAATATCCCAAAAATACTTCGTGATTTGGTATTCAGGTTCCCAAATAGAACCTAATAACGGCTGCAACCAAAGAATAAAAAACAACGCCAAGTAGCTAAGTTGAAATCCTACATCAAATAGAAAAGATGGCTCAAATAGCAAAATCATCAAAAGAGAAACCAACAAGGTATGGAACATATTCGTTTTTCGTTTCAAGTGCAAACCGATGGCAACAAAGGAAAACATGGTAACCGATCGAATTACAGAAGGAGAAAGACCAGCAATAAAGGCAAATCCCCAAAGTGAAACTAAAATAAAAGCCAATTTAAAGTAGCTAACCCATTTTGTTTTCGGGAGCCATTTCAAAATGAATCCCAGAAAGATTACAATAAAACCAACATGTAAACCCGAAACAGAAAGAATATGTATGGCGCCCGCCATTTGATAATCACGAACAATGTCTTGAGAAATGTCTTGTTGTTGCCCCAAAATCAAGGCGGCTAGCACGTTTAATTCGACCGACTTAAAATGTGCTTTTTGCAGTCCAAGTAGTATTTTGGATCGAAACAAGTCGGAGTAGTAGAACGCGTCTTTCACCAATTGATGCTGAACGCTAAACTGCGATTTTTCAACGTAAGCTTGCGCCAAAATGGACTTGGTCGCTAAGTATTTTCCATAGTCAAATTGATCCGGATTTAATGGTGGTTTGTGCGGAATAATGGTGGTAAATAACCGGAGTCTTGTCCCAATTTGAACATTATTGCCTAGACAATTATTCTTAAAATTGAGCATAATTTTGCCCGAACAGTTTTTGTTGTCTATTTGATTAACAAGGGCAATGTATCTTTGACCATATCGTGTGTTCTTTAGTTTTTCTCGCAGTACAATTTCAGTTTGATGTGGAATATCAAATGAATGAATTTGATGGACATAATTATCCTTTTGATTCCAACTAGAATGAATCATCAAAGCATAAATTCCAATACAAAAAGAAAAGAAATAAGTCGCAATCCCGAAAAAACTATTTTGGATAAATTGCCGTTGCGTCCAAAAATAAACGCCGCAAAAAGTAGCAAAGGAAAAGGCAATAAGAATGTTGGCCCAAATAAAATCTATATTGCTAAAGTGGGCAACTAAGATTCCGAAAATAAAGGCAATTGTAACTCGGCTTAAAGGAAATTGAATGGCGTTCACGCCTCTAAAGTATTCAATTATAACGAATAAGCCAAATAAATTATTCTAAAATTCGATTGGCTTGCGCAAAGTTTTTTCCGTAGTAAGGTTCTTTGGTCGATGAAATAATAACACCTTTTTGCGTAGAGGAATGGACGAATTTGATTTCATCATCGGTCACTTCTGTTACCATGCCGACATGATTAATCACACTTTTTCCGTTGGTTCTAAAGAAGATCAAGTCGCCTTTTCTAATGTCATTTTCATTTAATATCCTACCTATTTTCGCCATATCTACAGAAGACCGTGGCAACGTAATGTCGAATTTCTTAAAGGTACTAAACATCAACCCAGAACAATCAAAACCTTCCGGTGTTGTGCCGCCCGCTTTATATTTGGCGCCCAAGTTATCCGAGGCGGTATTAATAAGTTGTTTTACAAGATAACTAGAGTCGTCAACGCTGATCACATAATCATCATCATTCTTATCGTTGATTCGACTGCCTACAGCTGCCTTTTTAACCTCTTGTTTCTTTTGTTGCGCGCGCGCTTTATCAGCTATTTTTTTATTTTCGGGTAACGTATAAATGCCACGTTTCATGGCTTCAGATTTAGAAGTAATAATACTTGAAGTTGGTTTACAACTTACAAAGAAGGCGGCAATCAAGAGCAGTGATAATATTGATTTCAATGGATTTTTTTTAAATGAATAGTAGAAAATAACGTTATTTTGACAAACTTCGTACAATGAGTTGTGCTGTTTTTTGACTGGCGCCACCACCGCCTAGTTGCTCTTCTAGCTTCGCGTAATTTGCTAAAAGTACTTTTCTGTAGTCAGGACTAAGAATTTTTTGTAGTTCAGTCTTAATGTTTTGGGTATTGCATTCCTCTTGAATCAACTCCGTAACTACTTCTTGATCCATAATCAAATTGACTAAAGAAATGTACTTCAACGTAATGATGCGCTTGGCGATCTGATACGACGCCCAACTGCCCTTATAGCAAACAACTTCCGGCACTTTGAACAAAGCGGTTTCTAAGGTTGCAGTACCCGAAGTAACCAAGGCAGCCGTGGCGTGACTTAATAGTTCATAGGTCTTATTAGAAATAAAATGCACGTTTTTAGATTTCAAAAATGGCAAATAAAAGGAATGTTCTTGACTCGGGGCTCCAGCAATGACAAATTGATACTCTTGAAAATCATCGACAACGCTCAGCATTACAGAGAGCATCTTGCTGATTTCTTGTTTGCGACTTCCAGGCAACAATGCAATGATGGGCTTGTCTTCTAATTTGTTTGCTTTGATAAAATCTTCCCGTGAAATCACGGTTTGATTGTGAATAGCATCAATTAAAGGATGCCCAACAAATGCAACAGGAAATTGATGTTTAACTTCATAAAATTCCTTTTCAAATGGCAGGATCACATACAAATGATCAAAATCTCTTTTGACGGCAGTAATGCGGTTCTCTTTCCACGCCCAGATTTGCGGCGAAATATAATAGTGCGTTGGAATTCCACGTTCTTTAGCCCACTTCGCAATACGCATATTAAATCCAGGATAGTCGATAAATATAATCGCATCAGGTTGGAACGCCGCAATGTCTTTTTTGCAAAATCTAATGTTATTGAGGATGGTTTTCAAATTAAAAACCACTTCAATAAATCCCATAAAAGCCAATTCACGGTAGTGCTTTAACAAAGTTCCTCCCACGTTTTTCATCAAGTCGCCGCCCCAAAATCGGATGTCCGCTTTCGGATCTTCTTTTAGAAGTGCCTTCATCAAATTCGAGCCGTGCAAATCACCTGAAGCCTCGCCAGCAATAATATAGTATTTCATTGAAATGAATTCGTATTTAATTTATACAAAAAGCGTTATGATCGTCAGTAAAATCATCCCCAATATGACGCCTCGCGCTATGAAATCTTTGTTTTTCTTGAGCAAAACAAAAAACACGATCAGATTCAAAATGGCACCTAACGTGATTATTTTTCCCAACAATCCATGGGTTCTGTAGAATTCCAATCCACGGTAGAAATCCATGCCCGTGAAAAATTCAATAAAAACAAAACTTCCGATGCCACAGGTCAAAATCGCTATTAATACACCAATAATCAAATGGCTACTTTTCATCTCTTTTCTTTTAGTTGTAATTATTGATTCAAATTCCATGAATTCAATTGCTGAATCGCATGATGTGCGGTCATATCAAATTGAATCGGAACCACCGAAACATATCCTTGCTCTAAAGCCCATTCATCGGTATCTTCGCCTTTATCTTCATTGACAAATTCTCCCGTCAGCCAATAGTAATCTTTTCCTTGTGGCGTTTTTCTTTTGTCAAATTTTTCCATCCACAAGGCTTTTGCTTGTCGACAAATCTTAATTCCTTTAATGTCTTTTTCAGACAATTTCGGGAAATTGACATTCAAAACGGTGCCTTCCGGTAAGCCACTTTTCAATGTTTGCAGGGCAATCTTCTTGACGAATGACCTGATCGGATTGAAATCGGCGTTCCAATCATAATCCAAAAGCGAAAATCCAATCGCGGGAATTCCCTCAATACCAGCTTCTACAGCAGCACTCATCGTACCCGAATAAATCACATTAATGGACGAATTTGAACCGTGATTAATCCCAGAAACACACAAATCTGGCTTTCTTTTGAGGATTTCATTAACTGCCAATTTCACGCAATCTACAGGAGTTCCGGAACAATTGTATTCGGTAACTACTGCATTTTCTAGAGAAATCTTATTCAAATATAAAGTGCTATTAATTGTAATCGCATGCCCCATGGCACTTTGGGGTTTATCGGGAGCCACTACGACAACTTCGCCAATTTCTGCCATAACTTCTACTAAAGTACGTATTCCAGGCGCAGAAATTCCGTCGTCATTGGTCACTAAAATCAAGGGCTTTTTAATCATAATTTTCTTTTTTCTGGGAGCTGCTTCCTGCTGTCCATTCTATCTTTTGTGCCTGTCAAGTTGCGTAAAATAAAACATAAAACTGGGCACAAAAGGATGCCATTACCATCAGGGCTAGGCTTCGGTTTCCAATCCAAATTCAGTCAAATATTGCCGAAACGGGTTCAAATAATTCCCCGCAAAAATAAGCATTTTTAATAGGAAGTTCTTATTTTAGCATCTTTAACAAAATATTAGCCTCGGAATAAAAGCGGCGCTTTACTTTTTGTGTAATTTAGACCTAAAAAATTAATGAATCTTTTAATTCAATATATGAAAAGGAATTACAAATTAATATTGTTAGTTGTTGCTGTTTCTATGGGGTTATTTGCCTTTAAGGGTGTTTTGCAACCACAAGGCGATCCTGAAAAAGACAAAATGCTGTTGGAGTTGTTGACGTTTGTAATCGAAAGAGGTCATTATGACCCAGCGGTAATTGACGATAATTTTTCTAAAGGAATCTACAAAGATTATGTAGAAGCACTCGATCCTTCAAAACGCTTTTTTATCCAATCTGACATCGACGAATTTGCTGTTTACGAAACTCAAATTGATGATCAAATCAAAAATAAAGATTTGACTTTCTTCAATTTGACCTATGAGCGATTGATGAAAAGGTTGTCTGAAAGCAAAGAATTTTACAAAGATATTTTGGCAAAGCCATTCGATTATAATGTCAAAGAAGAATTCAATACGGATTATGAAAAATTGCCTTACGCTAAAAATGTTGCGGAACTAAAGGAAAAGTGGCGTAAACAAATTAAGTTGTCTACACTTTCTTCGTTGACAGATAAGCTGAAAATGCAAGAAGACAAGAAAAATGGGGTAGCTCCAGAAAAGAAAGAAAAGGACGAAAGCGAAGCTTTTAAGAAAGACGAAGTTGTTGACAATTCGCCACCTAAATCATTCGAACAATTAGAAAAAGAAACTCGTGAGAGTTCCCTAAAATCGCTCAATGAGTATTTCGATTTTATAAGTGATTTAGATCAAAACGATTGGTTTTCGGTTTTTGTAAATGCCATCGCAACACGATTTGACCCTCATACGAACTACTTTCCACCAGATGAAAAAGAACGTTTTGACGTGAGTATGAGTGGAAAATTGGAAGGAATTGGTGCTCGACTTCAAAAGAAAAATGACTACACAGAAATCTCTGAGTTGATTTCCGGCGGTCCGGCGTGGAGAGGCAAAGAATTAGAATCAGGAGATATAATTTTAAAAGTCGCACAAGGCAATGCTGAACCTGTTGAGGTTGTGGGCATGCACTTGGATGATGTAGTAAAGAAAATCAAAGGGCCAAAAGGAACAGAAGTTCGTCTTACGGTTAAGAAAGTAGACGGAACGATTAAGATAATTTCGATTATTAGAGATATTGTTGAGATAGAAGAAACGTACGCCAAATCAAGTATTGTTGAGAAAAATGGTTTGAAATACGGTATCATTTATTTGCCAAAGTTCTACATCGATTTTGAAAATAACGACAGCCGTGATGCTGGAAAAGACATTGCCGTTGAAGTGGATAGATTGAAGAATGCTGGTGTACAGGGAATTATCATGGATTTGCGTGACAATGGCGGTGGCTCTTTAAAAACAGTAGTTGATATTGCCGGATTATTTATAGAAGACGGTCCAGTGGTTCAGATTAAATCTGCCGGAAAAAAACAAGAAGTGTTGTATGACAAAGACAAGAAAATTCAATGGGACGGTCCGTTGGTAGTGATGCAAAACAGCTTTTCAGCTTCAGCTTCGGAGATTTTTGCAGCTGCGATACAAGACTACCGACGTGGAATTATCATTGGAAGTAAACAATCTTATGGTAAAGGAACTGTTCAAAACGTGATTGATTTGAATCAGTTTGTGCGCGGAAGTAGTGTTGGCGATCTGGGTGCATTGAAAACTACCACACAAAAATTCTATAGAATTACAGGCGGTTCAACCCAATTGGAAGGTGTTAGCAGCGATGTTGCCATTCCGGATCGTTACGCTTATTTGAAAATGGGAGAGCGCGATATTGACAATGCAATGCCTTGGGATAAAATTGAACCTGCTCAATTTAAGTTTTGGGACAAACAAAACAACTTTGATGCTGCAATAGATAATAGCAAGAAACGTATAGCAAGTAATGAGAAGTTCAAGCTAATCGAAGAAAATGCAAAATGGATTGACCAACGCAACAAAGAAAATGTATACAGCTTAAACATCGATCAGTTTAAAGCGGAACAGAAAGCCATTGAAGAAAAAGCCAAGAAATACAAATCAATAGCTGATTACAAAAATAGCTTGCAGTTTTCGTCTTTGCCTTATGAAGAAGAAGCAATGAAAACCGATGTTTCCTTGAAAGAAAAGAGAGAAAGATGGCATGAAAGCCTTTCAAAAGACATCTACGTAGAAGAAGCAATTAATGTTCTAGATGACTTGCAGCCAAAAGAAATTAAGAAAGGTGTGGACAACAAATTGAAAAAAGACAAAGTCGTTAAATCTTAGTGAACTGATAATAAATGAAAAAAGCCTCAAAAGTCACGTTTGATTTTTGAGGCCTTTTTTTATGTTAAGATGTAGGAATCAAGCTTACCACTCATTTACCTTATTGGCATCCATTTTTAGGAAAATGAAAAGCAAAATGGTAAAGCCCCAAAGTCCAGATCCGCCATATGAAAAGAAAGGTAGTGGTACTCCAATAGTTGGAAATATACCAGCCACCATAGCGATGTTAACAAAGAAATGTATAAATAAAATGCAAGCTACACAATAACCGTAAACCCTGCTAAATTTGGTCTTCTGCCGTTCTGCGAGATAAATTGTTCTAAATATTAAACCAACAAAAAGCGCAATTACAATTAACGATCCTAGAAAACCCCATTCTTCGCCGACTGTCGTAAATATATAGTCTGTGTGTTGCTCTGGCACGAATCCTCCTTTGGTTTGGGTGCCTTCTAGAAATCCTTTGCCAAACCAGCCACCTGAACCAATCGCAATTTCGGATTGATTCGTGTTGTATCCAATACCTTTCATGTCGACCTCTTTCCCTAGCAGAATGTTAAAACGATCTCGATGGTGTTGTTTGAATACCGATTCGAAGACATAATCTACAGAAAAGACAAAACCAGAAATAAGTACCATGGCAATCGCGCTGGCGATAATGTTACGATCGATAATTCGACTTCGATAGTAGATGAGAACAGTAACAATAAAGGCTATTAAAATGACAGCCCATGGTTCGAAAACCAACGCCATTACGAATAGAACGATAGCAATTAATCCAGTCCACAAATACCAAGGCGGTAACCCTTCTCGATATAAAACGAAGAAAAAAACCATAAAGATTAAGGCGCTTCCAGGGTCATGAACTACAATTAGAAGGACGGGAAGAAAAATGATTCCTAACGCTTGAATTTGCCGATTGACGTCTTTTAGATTGACTTGTACATCACTTAGGTATTTTGCTAATGCGAGCGCAGTTGCGGCCTTAACAAATTCAGAGGGCTGTAAACCAAAAGCTCCAAATGAATACCAGTTAGCTTGCCCTTTAATGGTTTTACCAAAAACAAACAAACCAGCCAAGGAAAGAAGTCCAATGATATATATTATACTCGAGAATTTTTCATAAAATTTACCATCAACGGACAACACCACAAATATTAATGGAATCGCTAAGGCAATACTTAAAAGTTGTTTGCCGTAAAACTGTGTTAGATCTAAAGTAAATGGTTCGTCTGATAGGGACAACGAAGAAGAATAAATATTCAACCAACCCATAATAACCAGTACAATGTATATAATTACACTGATCCAGTCGAGATTATTGGTTACACTTTGGTTTTTCATTGTAATTAGTTTTCAGTTGCCTCTTCGGGATTTACAGCTTTGGGTTTTAACAGCAAACTATCGACTTCTTTCTTACCGGTGTATTTAGCATATTCTCCTTGCAGACTGCCTTCTAACATTCTTTTTTCTAAATCGGTTCGAGTGATTTTTTTACGAATATACTTCTCAATCATCAAACTGGTAATTGGGCCTGCCCATCTAGCACCCCAGTAACCGTTTTCTACTAAAACTGCGATCGCAATTTTAGGATTATCTTTCGGTGCGAATGCCACAAATATTGAGTGATCTTGCAGTTTTACTCGCTTACCATTTATTTTGGCAAAGTTTTCCGCAGTTCCGGTTTTTCCACAGATTTCAATGCCGTCTACTTGTAGCGCATGTGCTGTCCCTAAATTATATACATCAAATAATCCTTCAATCATTGGTTGGAAATACTTCCTGTCCACGGTCGTTACGTGCTTGGTTCTATATTTCTTATCAATTGGTTGTCCTTTGATCGATTTGATGATATGAGGCGTATAATAAAACCCGTGATTGGCTACTGCAGCCATCATGTTGGCCAACTGAATTGGGGTCATTAAAACTTCCCCTTGACCAATCGCATTCGACACAATTGCAGTACTTCTCCAACCTCCATTTGGATAGATTTTTTTGTAGGTTTTTGATGTGGGCGCTTTTCCTCTTCTCCCAGTTGGTAAGTCATAACCCATAAATTCACCTAATCCAAAACTTTTTAAGTGACTACTCCAAACATCGACGCCATCTGCGGGTCGCAGATACTTATTGATGGTTTTCATGTAAACGGTTCCAAAATAAGCATTGCAGGACTCGTAGATACCACGATGCAATTGCTGAGCTCCACCATGACAGTGACATTTCATAAAACGACCTCGAGCATAACTAAAACCATGATTACAAACTACGGTGGTTTGTTCGTCAATTACTTGTTCCTGGAGTGCGATTAGACCTGTTAGAATCTTAAATGGAGAACCAGGCGGATATTCTGCAAGTAGTCCGCGGTCATACAAAGGTTTTGCTATGGAATCACGGTATAACTTGGTGTAATTTCTAGATCGTTGTCGACCTACCAAGATTGCGGGATCATAGGATGGAGCAGTCACCAAAGCAAGGATTTCGCCAGTTTTTGGTTCAATAGCTACAATACCACCTCTTTTGTTAACCATCAATTCTTCACCATATTTTTGAAGTTCTGCGTCTATGGAAAGATGGATGTCTTTTCCTTGAACAGCGATGGTGTCGTATTTCCCTTCTTTGTAGGAACCAATTTCCCGATTGTATTTGTCTTTTTGAATGTATTTGACCCCTTTGATTCCACGTAAAGTAGTTTCATAACTTTCCTCAACCCCTTGTTTTCCTAATAAGTCGCCACTGTTGTAATAAGGATTTTTTAGAACAGTTTTTTCGTTTGCTTGCGTAATAAATCCAAATACGTTGGCGCCAAATTTCACTTGATAATCGCGCAAGGATCTTTTTTGAATATAAAATCCTTGAAACTTTCGAATCTTTTCTTGGAAGGCGGCGTACTCTAATTTGTTTAGTTGTGGTAAGAAAACGGATGGTAACCGTGGGCTATAAACCTTGGCTTTTGCGATTATTTTTATGAAGTCTTCTTTGGTAATATTTAATAAGTGGCAAAATTCCAAGGTGTCGATATTCTTCATATCCTTCGGAATAACCATGATGTCATAGGAAGGTTGATTAGCCACTAATAATGCGCCATTTCGATCATAGATATAGCCTCTCTCAGGATAGTCATATTGAATTTTGATCGCGTTATTGTCTGATTTTAGCTTGAAAGAGTCGTCAACAATTTGCAAGTAAAAGAGCCTTAATACCAGCAATATTGTTGCGATGATAATGACCGTAGGCAGTAATACTTTTCTCATCTTTTGTTTGGCTTGATTAGGTAGATGATAAGAATGCAGACAATCAAAGTGAAAATTGTACTTACAATGGTCTTGAGAAGGATTTCAAGTATAAAGCTCATTCGAAAAACTTCCAAAATGAATAACACAAAATGGTGCAAGACAACGGCAATGGCAAGGAATGAAAATCGCTCTGGCGTTAAGACATCATTTAGTTTTACCGTTTGATATTCGTAACTTAAACCGAATGAAAATTTAAAAATATAGGGACGATAATAAGCCAAAAGCAAAGAGGCGGCCGCATGAACGCCACCAGAATTACAAAACATATCTAAGATCAATCCGAGGAAAAAGCTAGCCAAAAGTAAGCCGGTCTTATTTCCATTTACCGGATATAAAATAATAAATAAGATATAAGGGTAAGGATTGATGTACCCCAAGAAATCCAAATTATTGAAAATAAGAATTTGAGCCGCTAAAAGCAGTAGAAATCGCGCGATATTTACAAAAATGGCGCTATTCATTATCTTTCTTTTCTAGATTTAATATTTCCTCTCGGTCTTTACTTTTGATGATATAAACATGTCCCAAATTGGTCATATCATTAAAAAGTTTGATGTTCAAAGTATAATAATTTGTTTTATTATCGATGTAGATATTATTGATCGTTCCGATGCCAATGTTTTCAGGAAAGATGACCGACTGTCCACCAGTTACTATAGTATCTCCTTTTCTCACCGAAGCCAGTCGAGGAACATCAATCAACTGAACAAAACCAGTGCTTTTGCCGTTCCATACTAGGGAACCAAAATGATTGGACTTCTTAATTTTTGCGTTGATTTGAGATTTAACGTTCAAAATGCTAATAACCGTTGCGTAGTTTTTTGAAGTTCGATCGACAATACCAATGATTCCTGAACTATTAATGACGCCCATATCTGACTTGACGCCAGCAGCACTTCCGCTATTAATAGTCAAATAGTTTTCGTAGACGTTATAGGAATTGTGGATGACTTTTGAAACAATGATGTCGGCATTTCTTACGCCTTTAATGGAATCAATTTTCGGGAAAGTTGTCGTGTCTTTAGCATTGAAAATGATGCTTTTTAGTCGTGCATTTTCAATCGCTAATTCCTCGTTTTGATTTTTTAGGTTTAAATATTCGCTGATGTTATTAATGCGTTCATACACGCCACCGCTTAAGAAATTAGCTGAACTAATCACTTTACTTCTGTGATAAGAATGCGATTGAATTGTGAACACTAACGAAACCACCAAAAGCAGCAAAAACAGCAATCGATAGCTGTTTTTAAATATAAAAATAAATATTTGCTGCATTTTCTAATGTATAAAATGTGAGGTTGTTTTTTGAAACAAATCACTAACCACTAATTTCTGACTCTTATTTTATAAGGATGCTTCTAAATTTTGGAATGTTTTTCAACGCCATTCCAGTTCCACGAACTACCGCTCTTAACGGATCTTCCGCAATATAAACTGGCAAATCTGTTTTTTGAGAAATACGTTTGTCTAAACCTCTTAACATAGAACCTCCACCTGCTAAATAAATACCAGTGTTGTAGATGTCCGCGGCCAATTCTGGCGGCGTTTGAGATAAAGTTTCCATAACAGCGTCTTCGATTCGTTGAATGGATTTGTCTAAGGCTTTTGCAATTTCTCTATAGGAAACTTCCACTTGTTTTGGTTTTCCGGTCAATAAATCTCGACCTTGAACTGACATATCTTCTGGCGCAGTTTCTAATTCTTCGAGTGCAGCACCGACAGTAATTTTGATTTTTTCAGCAGTACTTTCTCCAACAAATAAATTGTGCTGTGTACGCATGTAGTAAACAATATCATTGGTGAAAACATCACCCGCAATTTTTACAGATTTATCACATACAATTCCACCCAATGCAATAACCGCAATTTCAGTAGTTCCACCACCAATATCAACAATCATATTTCCTTTCGGTTGCATAATATCGATGCCAATACCGATAGCTGCTGCCATTGGCTCATGTATCAAATAAACTTCTTTTCCGTTTACGCGTTCGCAAGATTCCTTTACCGCTCGCATCTCTACTTCTGTAATTCCGGATGGTATACAAACTACCATTCGCAAGGCAGGAGTAAACATTCTTTTCTTTAAGGCTGGAATGCTTTTAATAAACATGCTGATCATCTTCTCAGAAGCATCGAAATCTGCGATAACCCCATCTTTAAGTGGACGAATGGTTTTAATGTTTTCATGGGTTTTACCTTGCATCATATTCGCCTCTTTTCCAACGGCAATTATTTTACCTGATATGCGATCACGAGCTACGATCGACGGACTGTCAATGACTACTTTGTCATTGTGAATAATAAGCGTATTAGCGGTACCAAGATCTATCGCAATATCCTCGGTCATGAAATCAAAAAATCCCATAAGTCTTTTAAGGGTTTATTATGTTTATATAAAATTTAGTGCACAAAGTTAAACAAATTAATGTTTAAAATGACGCGTTCCAGTAAATACCATTGCAACTTTATTTTCGTTGCAATAATCGATACTTAACGCATCTTTTATCGAACCTCCAGGTTGAATTACCGCAGTAATACCTGCCTCTTTCGCAATCTCAACACAATCAGGAAATGGAAAAAAAGCATCACTTGCCATGACTGAACCGTTCAAATCAAATCCAAAAGTGTGTGCTTTTTCAATGGCTTGTCGCAAAGCGTCTACTCTCGAAGTTTGTCCAGTTCCTGAAGCAATCAAAGTGTTGTTTTTTGCCAAAACAATCGTATTCGATTTAGTGTTTTTACATATTTTAGAAGCAAAGATCAAATCTTCAATTTCTTCAGCACTTGGCTCCGTTATGGTAACGGTTTTTAAATGCTCTTTATTGTCGGTAATGTTGTTTTTATCTTGAACCAAAAATCCATTTAAACAAGTTCTTACTTGTCTTTGCGGCAAGGCTACTTCATTTTGAATTAGGATAATTCGGTTCTTCTTTTCGGATAAAATTGAAATTGCCTCAGCATCATAACTTGGCGCAATTACAACTTCGCAGAAAAGCGCATTAATTTCGTTGGCAGTTTCGACATCAATCTTCAGATTGGCAATAAGAACGCCACCAAAAGCTGAGGTTGGATCGCCTGCCAATGCAGCCAAATACGCTTCTTTCATAGATTTTCTCGTTGCTAATCCACAGGCGTTATTGTGTTTCAAAATAGCAAAAGTCGGCGCTTCATTCTTAAATTCTAGAATCAAATTGACAGCTGCATCAACGTCTAGCAAATTATTATAGGATAGTTCTTTGCCGTGTATTTTTTGGAACATAGAATCAAAGTCACCAAAGAAAAATCCCTTTTGATGCGGGTTCTCGCCATAGCGCAAAATTTGTCCGTGAGCAATACTCTCTTTGTAGATCGTCTCGTCCTGATTAAAATAATTGAAAATAGCCGTATCATAATGAGAGGAAACGTGAAATGCTTTCGTCGCTAGTAGTCTTCTATTTTCAAGCGTCGTTGCTCCACTTTGAGACGTGATCAAATCAAGTAATATCGCATATTCATCTACCGAAGCCACAATCACGGTGTCTTTAAAATTTTTAGCAGCGGCTCGTATTAATGAAATGCCGCCAATGTCAATTTTTTCAATGATGTCAATTTCTGACGCACCTGAAGCAACGGTTTTTTCAAAAGGATACAAATCAACAATCACCAAGTCGATTTGTGGAATTTGAAATTCTTCCATTTGTTGCACATCGGTTTCGTTGTCTTGACGATTTAGAATTCCGCCGAAAATTTTCGGATGCAAAGTCTTAACGCGGCCACCCAAAATGGAAGGATAAGACGTAATATCTTCAACCGCGACCACCGGTATGCCGAGATTTTTAATAAATTCTTCAGTGCCACCAGTCGAATACAGAATTACATTTTGTTCGTGTAGTTTTCGAACAAGAGGCTCTAATCCATCTTTTGAAAAAACAGAAATTAAGGCCGATTTGATTGTTTTTGAAGTGCTCATAAAGTAGTTGTGTTTGTAGCTGCAAAAGTAGTTTTTTTGAAACTAAAATTCAACTGATTACTGTAACAATATTGCAGAAAGTCCTACAAATCGGCAAGTCCATTTTTATTAGGATGCTGATGAAAAAATGCGGATTTTTACTTTTCCAAAATTCAAGTCTATGATTGTTTATTTCCGGCTGTTATCTGAGAGTTTTAGTTTTGCGTTGAACGCGCTACGCAATAATAAATTGCGAACTTTATTGTCACTTTTAGGGGTAACGATCGGAATTTTTTCAATTATCGCAGTTCTTGCTGCAGTCGATTCTTTGGATAGGAAGATAAAAAGCGATTTGAGCACATTAGACAAGAACACCATTTATTTGACTAGTGTGTCATTTGGCCCCACCGATATTCCGGAATGGAAGAGAGAACAATTTCCGAAAGTAAATTACGAAGAATACCAATATTTAAAGGAAAACCTAAGTCACACTGAGCATGTTTGTTATCAATTTTTCACCAATCGGGAAAGTGTGAAGTTTGAAAAAAAGGTGATGACTGATGTAAATATTGTGCCTGTAACCCATGAGTTTGTAGATATTCAGCGACTAGAGTTTTCGGAAGGTCGTTTTTTTAATGAATCTGAATCGAATTCTGGTCGACCAGTAGTTGTTTTAGGTTATGAAATTGCAAAAGGTCTTTTTGATGACGCAGATCCCATTGGAAAAACCGTCCGACTATATGGTCAACGTTTTTTAGTAATTGGAATGACCAAAAAGAAAGGTGAGTCTGGAATTGACATGGGAGGTGGAGATGATACTTCCGTATTTTTACCAACTAATTTCTTAAGGCAATTGTACGGCGATAACAATGAAATGATGCTTCCAGTAATTATCATCAAACCAGAAAAAGGCGCTGACATTCCTGAATTGAGAGGAGAAATTGGACAAAAGTTAAGAAATATGCGCGGCGTAAAAACAGATGAAATTAACAATTTTTTCGTCAATATTCTTTCGGGATTTACGGACTTAATAGACGGAATTGTCTCTCAAATGAATATGATTGGTTGGATTATTAGTGGATTCTCATTGTTGGTTGGTGGATTTGGAATTGCGAATATAATGTTTGTTTCTGTTAAGGAGCGAACGAATTTGATTGGTATTCAAAAATCGCTAGGCGCCAAAAACAAGTTTATCTTATTTCAATTCCTTTTTGAATCAATAATATTGTCTTTGATTGGCGGCGTTTTTGGATTGCTTTTGGTTTGGATTATCTCGATTGTACTTACCAATGCACTTGATTTTGAATTTGTCCTAGGTTTTTGGAATATTGTATTGGGAACCGGGTTATCTGCCTTTATCGGACTTTTATCTGGAATTCTACCTGCAATTTCAGCGTCGCGTTTGGATCCTGTTGAGGCAATCCGAACTGGAATGTAATGAACAAAAAAAATCCCGAAAATGATCGGGATTTTAATTTATCGTATTTCGTTATTTTCAATTAAGTCAATAAATAAATTGATTTTGTCTTTCAGTTCCTTTCTTGGTGTAATAAAATCTAGGAAGCCATGTTCTAAGACAAATTCTGCAGTTTGAAATCCCTCTGGCAAGTCTTTTCCCGTTGTGTCTTTTACTACACGTGGACCTGCAAAACCAATCAAAGCTCCAGGTTCTGAAATGTTGACATCACCTAACATGGCATAGGAAGCTGTAGTTCCTCCTGTTGTTGGATCGGTACACAAGGAAATATAAGGAATTCCCGCTTCGGCCAATTGCGCCAGTTTTGCTGAGGTTTTTGCCAATTGCATTAAAGAATAGGCAGCTTCCATCATACGTGCACCACCAGATTTTGAAATCATCACAAATGGTATTTTGTTCTTGATAGAATGATCAATTCCGCGTGCGATTTTTTCGCCAACAACCGCTCCCATAGAACCGCCAATGAATGCAAAATCCATACAGCAAATCACTAGGTCTTTCCCTTTTGATTTTCCAACGGCAGTTCGAACCGCATCTTTTAGATTTGTTTTCTCCATCACTTCCTTCAAACGGTCAGAATATTTCTTCGTGTCTTCGAAATGCAACGGGTCTTTGGAGGTCATTTTAGCATCGAGTTCTTTAAACTCATTGTTGTCGAAAAGTATTGAAAAATACTCAGCACTCCCTATTCTCACGTGAAATCCGTCTTCTGGGCTCACCCATAGATTGCGTTCTAACTCATCTGCATCGACAATTTTTCCTGTTGGAGATTTATACCATAGTCCTTTAGGTACATCTTTCTTATCTTCAGTCGCGGTGGTAATTCCTTTTTCTGTTCTTTTAAACCAAGCCATAGTTATGTTTGATTTTGGAAATACGATTCACGATATACGATTTGGTCGAATATCGGCTATCGAAAATCCTAAATTTATAATGTGTTTACGTTGTTCAAATCAGCAAATGCTTGTTCCAATCTCTTGTTGAATGTCATTTCGCCTTCGCGAACCCATTTTCTTGGGTCGTAGTGTTTTTTGTTCGGTGACTCAGGACCATCTGGACTTCCGATTTGGGTTCTTAAATAGTCAATATTATTCACCATATAATCACGAATTCCTTCAGTAAAAGCAAACTGTAAATCCGTGTCGATATTCATTTTGATTACACCATAGCTGATGCCTTCTCTAATTTCCTCAAGCGTTGATCCAGATCCTCCATGAAAGACAAAATCAACTGGATTGTGTCCTGTATTGAATTTGTTCTGCACATAATCTTGAGAATTTTTAAGAATTTTTGGCGTTAATTTTACGTTTCCTGGTTTGTAAACACCATGTACATTTCCAAATGCGGCTGCAATGGTAAAACGTGGACTTACTTTCATCAATTCTTCGTAAGCATACGCTACTTCATCAGGCTGTGTGTAAAGCTTTGAGCTGTCTACATCTGAATTATCAACACCATCTTCTTCACCGCCTGTAATTCCAAGTTCAATTTCAAGTGTCATACCCATTTTGCTCATACGTTTTAAGTATTGTGCGCAGATTTCGATGTTTTCGTGAAGCGGTTCTTCAGACAAATCAATCATGTGAGAGCTGAATAACGGTTTTCCTGTTTCAGCGAAGTGTTTTTCGCTTGCGTCTAGCAAACCGTCTAACCAAGGTAACAATTTCTTAGCGCAGTGATCCGTATGTAATATTACTGTTGCACCATAGGCTTCAGCAAGGGTATGAATGTGCTTCGCGCCTGCAATACCTCCAGCTATAGCCGCTTTCTCATTGGCATTAGACAAACCTTTTCCTGCATTAAAAATGGCACCTCCGTTAGAAAATTGAATAATAACTGGAGCATTAAGCTTTGCGGCAGTCTCCAAAACACCATTAATGGTACTAGAACCTGTTACATTTACTGCAGGTAAAGCAAAACCTTTTTCTTTTGCGTACTGGAATATTTCTTGAACTTGATCGCCTGTGGCAACGCCAGGTTTGATGCTATGAGCCATGTGAGTTATTTTAGGGTTAAGGACTACAAAAATAATAATTAATAAATTTAGAAAGGATAATTTATTCCAATATTTACAACTGAGTTGGCAAAATTATAATCTCTAAACCATTTCTTATTTGAGGTGTCCGACGGATTGTAAGTCTTAAACCCAAAGTCCATGCGCAAAACGAAGAAACTTAAATCATATCGGAGTCCAAAGCCCGAACCAACCGCGGTATCTTGTAATGATTTTAGCCCTTGAAAAACGGCTTCTTCAGATTTGATATTATCAAATACATTCCATATGTTACCCGTGTCTACAAATAATCCACCATTGAATTTTTCAAAAAAGTTAAATCTAAATTCAGCACTTACTGCAATCTTAAAATTCGCTTCGTTGAAATCTCGTTTTGCGGAGGTTCGTCCAGGACCAAGTGAGTAGGACTGCCATGCTCTATTGTCGTTCGAGCCGCCGGCAAAATAACTACGAGAAAACGGGACGCTTTCCGAATTACCGTAAGGAACAGCAAGCCCCGCAAAACTCCTAAAAGCAAGTACTTTTTTGTAGTTTAAGTCCCAATGTTTAATATATTCCAATTCTATTTTATAGTACTGTGAGTAGGCAACCTCGAATATTTTTTTGCTTTCGTTCTGAGTTCCGGTTTGCTTTGAAAGGTTTGCTAAAACGGATAATAAATTCCCCGCAGATTCTAATTTTGATCTAAATATGTGAAAACTTTCGTCGTTCAAATCTTTTTTTGTTGATTTTGAAATTGAAAAACTAGAAGCAAAAATCAAGTTGTTTTCAGCAAGACGGATGGCGCGTTCGGCAACACTTCTTATGGCGTCATAGTCGTTTGAACTAAGCGTAATCACATTATTGGCAACGTCGCTAATAAAGCTATTAATACCGCTAGGAACCATTAAATTGTTACTAGCATCAAAATAACTGGGATTTGCATTGTACGTCTTCGCTAAATTATTTAGCACATCATAGGACGATTTGTAGACATTAAAATAATTGTCCGGATTCAGATTCTTTACATACTGAATATTAAACAAATCAAAACGTAGGGAGGTGTTGCGATTTAGCGTCCAATTATAAGTCATCGCGCCAGTAAAATTTTCTTTGTCTAACCCAATATTTATCTGTTTTGAAAAACCCATTGTAATCTGTGTTGACGGGATCATCCGTTTCGGAATGATTCCGTCTGTATTAAAAAACATAAAGATCCTCGGGAAATTTAATTTTAAATCTACACCATAATCACTCACATTAAAAAATCGATCGTCAGGATTGGCCAAGTCTCGAGAGGAACCTAAGTTGCCACGGGTGACCACTTCAAAAGTCTCAGCTCCGTTGAAAACGTTTCTAATCAAAAACGATAGATTTCCTGAAATACCAAAGTCTTGAATATTTGAATGGGTGAAATCAATTCCGTAACCAAAACTGTATTTTTCTCTTTGAATCAGATAGATATCCGCAATGAGCGACTCATGAATCGAATCGTTCGGATTGATTTTATATTTAATTGTAGGATAATTAAAAACCCTCAAGTTACTGAGATATCTAGTGCTTAGATTGGTTTTCGTATCAGAATATAAACTCCCTTTTGTAATAAAAACGGCGTCGGTAATGGCTTTTGGTTTGTATTTTAGTTTGCCTTTACTAAACAAATTAAAATTAGAAAAAGTAGTCTTTTTTTCTGCAACCTTCGCGGTGTCTTTTGGGTTAAAGTCTGTGTAAATATTGACTTCACTGATTGGATATAAATTGAAAGGCTTTGTTTTGATAGAGTCGCCCTCGCTGTAGGTGAAATTTTCAATTTTCAAATTGACATTGGTTTTGTAATTGCCATTTAGCGTGTCAATATCAAAATTGATAAAGGTAGGCTGAAAATCATAGGCGCCATTATTTCGAAAGTGCGATGTAATTCGACTTCTTTCCTCTTCAAAATCCGATGTTTTATACTGTTTTCCTGATTTCAATAAAGATGCGCTTCTGTTGGTATTGTATAAAGAATCCAATGCTGGCGTGAGAATCGTCGTTTTGATGGTATCAAGCATAAACGGTTTCCCGGTTGTCAATGTGTATTTGACCTTCGCTTTTTTAGCACTGATTGAATCTATTTTAAAGGTAGATTTAACATTAAAATAGCCTTGATTAAAGTAATGTGATTTGATACGAAGATTAGATTTTTCGATGCTTTTTTGTTCAACAAGGGCAGGCGGTTCTCCGGTTTTTTTCAAAAATTCGTGGATTCCAGAATACCAAAAAGACTTGCCCAATCGATTCACTTGTTTCGCCGATAGCAATCTAGACATTCGTTTGTACTTTTCAGGGTCCTTTGTAAACTTTGCTTGATATAAAGAATCATGCTTAAGGTTAGCAAGATTGTACAAGTTTAGTCTTAATCGATAACCCAAAATGGATGAGTTGGGTTTTTGATAAATTAATCCGGTAATGCTCTCTGAATTTATTTTTTTATCATTGACAAAAATCTCGTTTTTAGTCAGCAACTTTTTATTTGGCGGAACCCTCTTTAAGGTATTACATGCTGTAATAATAATCCCTATTAGAATAAATAATGATATTTTTGTTGCAGCGTTTCTCAAGGGTTGTGAAATATTTGAATCAAAAGTACATTTTTTCTATGGTTAGTAAAAACCAAATAAAATTAATAACGAGTTTACAACAAAAAAAATACCGTACTATTCACGGTTTGTTTGTCGCAGAAGGCGTTAAAGTGATTCAAGAATTATTGCAATCTAACTTTGAATTACATGCGCTTTACCAGACAGAAGCGCTATTTGAGTCTGTTCCAAATGAATTAAAGTCAATAATTTCCAACGCTGAATTAAGTAAGATATCTGCGCTGACGACAGCAAACAATTGTTTGGCCCTCTTTAAAATTCCTGCTACGGAGCCTATAAAAGAGCAAGGACTGATTGTGGCACTAGACGATGTCAGAGATCCGGGTAATTTAGGGACTATTTTGAGATTATGTGATTGGTTTGGGGTAGCGCAATTGGTGTGTTCAAAGGAAACCGTGGATTTGTATAATCCAAAAGTTGTTCAAGCTACGATGGGTTCTATTTCAAGAGTAAAGGTGAGCTACATCGATCTATTAGAATGGATTAATCGGACTACAATGCCCGTATACGGTGCTCTTATGGATGGCGAAAACATTTATAAAGGAACCTTTCCTAAGGAAGCAATAATTGTATTGGGTAATGAAGCCAACGGAATCCATGCCGCGTTGGAAAAAAGCATTAAAAATCGAATTACAATTCCGCGATTTGGCAAACTACAACAAACCGAAAGTTTGAATGTTGCCAACGCTACGGCGATCATCTTAAGTGAATTTTGTAGAAGCCAAGTGCTTTAGAAGTAAGTTTTCTAGTGGAAGGTAAAGTTAATCAAAATGGCGCGCGTCGACATCGAATTGATGTTTCCTGTCCATGGGCTGTTCGGATCTTTATCTCTAATTAATTCATCTCCAGTACCAAATACACCACGTATCGATGGAGAAAATTTGAAGTACTCTAAATACAAATCAATCCCAAATCCTAATTCATAATTACTGGTCCAAGGCTTGACCCGAAATTTCTGTTGGGAATTGTCATCTTCTGACTTGGAATTACTAGCTAGATTAAGCGTTCTAGAAAGACCTGCCAATAAATAAGGTCTAATATTTCCGGTTCGAACGGACGAGAATTTTAATAATAACGGGAAATGAATATAAGTAGCGGGTACTTCTCTTTTGGCGTCTAAATCTCTAGTAAAATTTGAGTAAGTAAGATTTCTTTGTGTATAAAATAGTCCTGGTTCAAATCTCAAGTTGATAAAATTGGAAAGTCTCAAATCGCCAACAAGTCCAACGCTAAAGCCAAATGTTCGATCTACATTAATGTCTGGGCCATTTACTTTATAATCGAATTTATAATCAAAGCTATTGAATCCCAAAAAATAACCCCAATATACGCGTTGCTTGTCAAAATTCTCCAAATTAATTAGAGGGTCTTTTCCAAAAACTTTTTGTCCGTGTTGCGCATTTGCAAGCAGGACAAAAAACAAAAGGGCAAAAGTAATTCTCTGTTTCATTTTTAACTCTTATTTTTTGGAAGCTGTATAAATAGTTGCCACACCAAAAGTTTGCGGTTCTGCAAGCACATCTATAAACCCGTTTTTTCTCAAAATATTGTTGAGCGCTTCTCCAAAAGGAAAAACAGCAGCAGATTCCGATAGATATTGGTAGGCTACTTTGTCTTTAGAAAAGAGTCGGCCAATGACTGGCAAAATATATTTTGTGTAAACGAAATATCCTTGTTTATAGGGAACTTTAGTCGGATTAGATGTTTCCAATATGACAAAAATTCCATTAGGCTTCAAAACTCTATATATTTCAGAAAGTCCTTTGTCTAAGTGCTCAAAATTTCGAATTCCAAAAGCTACGGTAATGGCATCAAAGGTGTTATCTTCAAAAGACATCGCTTCTGAGTCGGCTAGCATCATTTCGATTTTATCAGACAAATTCGCGTTTGCAATTTTTTTCTTACCAACATCAAGCATCCCTGGAGAAATATCTAATCCAATAATCTTTTCCGCTGAAGTGTCAGCTAGCAATATCGCGAGGTCTCCCGTTCCAGTTGCAATATCTAAAACGCTTTTCGGATTTTTTGCGGCAACGAGTTGGATTACTTTGTTGCGCCATTTGACATCAATACCAAAAGAAATGACACGATTTAAACCGTCATAATTGTTGGAAATCGCATCGAACATTTGAGAGACTTGCTCTTTTTTGCTCAGTTTTGATGATTTGTATGGATTGATATTGCTAGACATCTTAATTTTCGACAAATATACTATAAACAATATAATATGAGAATGTCGCTCCTCATAATAAGTTTGATTTGATAATTTGGATGGTGATTTAGCTCGATTTTCAACTAGCTACTATTTTCTTACATAGGATTCAAACGTAAAACCGTAGGTGTGTTTTTCGTCTTTTGGATGATATTCTTCTCCGACTAGTTGCCACTGTGTGCTTTCTAGTGGGGGAAAGAAAGTATCGGCGTCAAAATCGGCATGAACTCGGGTCAGTTCAATCTTATCTGCGATTGGCAGCGCTAGTAAATAGATTTCTCCGCCTCCAATGATATATGAATCTTCATTTTGGGGAACTTTTTTTAAGGCTTCGTTCAAATCTCCAACGACAATAACGCCGTCAGGGTGGTAATTGGCTTGACGAGTTATGACAATATGTGTTCGATTCGGCAATGGTTTAGGGAAACTTTCGAAGGTTTTCCGTCCCATAATGATAAAATGGTTGGTCGTTAACTGCTTGAATCTTTTGAAGTCATCAGGAAGATGCCAAAGCAAATCATTGTCTTTTCCTAGCGCATTGTTTTTGCCTGCTGCAGCAATCATTATTGTCATTTTCGATTCAGATTTATTAAGGATTTTCACTATTTTTTTCGGACAATTCCGAGATTTTGTTTTTTTGTTTTTGAATCAGCCGATCAATTTGTTCGCGTTCCCAATCTTTATTCATAAAGCGGTCAGTGATAAAAACTTTGATGAAGTGAAGAATAAAAATAAAAACCCAAACGGTACAAACCCAAATATACCAATGATTAGGTGCTCCGTATTTGAGGAAAACGTTGGCAATAAAGAGGAACAAACTTCCCACGACCAAAAAAACAAAGTGATAGTACAAGACCTTTTTTTGTTTTAATCTTCGACGGGCATTCTCATATAATTCGTGTTGTTGTTGATCCATTTTTGATGTAGTGCTCTTGAACGGTTACTTCCATTTTGATAGACCAACAAATTTACATTTTAATATTCAAACTTTATGACTGTTTTTTTTTACCTTTAAGCCACAAAAAAAATTGGATGCGTAGATTTACTATTGGCTTTCTTTTCTTTCATATTGCACTTGTTTTTTCTCAGGAAACAAAACTGCCGTATCCAATGATAGCGGTTGACTCGCTTTATCGGGAAGATCAGTTTTATTTTGCGTTTACCTATAACACACTTGCAAATGCACCAACAGGAATTACTACAAATAAGTTTTCCGCAGGTTTCAAAGCGGGTGTTATGCGAGATATGCCACTAAACAAGGAAAGAAACGTGTCGATTGCCCCAGGGCTTGGCTTGTCGTATGCAAATTATTTTCAAAAGTTGTTTATATTTCGAGAAAATGGAGAAGCTGTTTATAGCACAAATACAATAGGAACAAGTTACAGTAAAAACAAATTTGAGCAGGTTTTTATTGATGTTCCCATAGAATTTAGATGGAGAACCTCTGTGCCAGAAACCCACAAATTTTGGAGAATTTACACGGGATTACAGTTAAGTTATTTGGCTTATTCGAAATCTAGTTATACCGACGAAATAGCTGATATAGCTGTATCGAATAATAAAGATTTTAATAAATTTCAGGCGGGTGTTTATCTCGTTGTTGGCTATAATACATGGAATTTCTACTCTTATTATGGTTTAGTTCCAATTTTTTCCTCTGCTGCTCGAGTTAATGATGAACGGATAAAAATGAATGCTCTTCATTTTGGAATGATGTTTTATATCCTATAACCAAAATCGCAACAATACCAGTTGCGGAAATATTCCTAAAGCAAACCCCAATAGCAGTTCTTTGGAAGTGTGCGCATTCAGATAAAGTCTAGAAGAAGTGACAACACCATTGAGTACAATTAGGATTGCAATTCCGTAAATCCAATTGGTAGTGTTGTGAATACTTAATGCGGCACAGAATACCGTTAGTGAACTGATTCCCAACGTATGAATGCTTGCTTTTACATTAAAAAACAGAAAAACAAAAGCCATCAGGGCGCTCAGGACGCCACCAAAGTAGAAAAAGAATAATGGTGTTACGGTTGTATAAGTCACACTTTTATTAAGTAAGAGCACCATCAAGAATATCTGAATCATGAGCGGAATCTTGCGCTGTGATGTTTCTGAAACCATAATTGAATCGACTTTACCTATGACTTTCAAGAAGTAAATCATACTCAATGGAATCAAAATGGTAATGATACAGATTTGGGTCAGGAGTAAGAATTTTGGTAAAGTGTCGAGATAATTGTCGGTGTAAAACAAGTACACTAAAGCCCCAAAAAACGGAATAAAAATAGGGTGTAGGAGATAGGAAGAAAGAACAAGTATCTTTTTCAAGGGGTGTAGTGTTTAGAAATGATTACATTTTTCTTCGCAGTCTCGCAACAGGAATATCGAGTTGTTCTCGGTATTTTGCGATTGTTCTTCGAGCAATTGGATAACCTTTTTCTTTCAAAAGTTCCGCCAATTGGTCATCTGGCAAAGGTTTGTGTTTGTCTTCTTCTTCTAAAATGTTTTTTAATATCTTCTTAATCTCTAAGGTCGACACATCTTCCCCTTGATCATTTTTCATGGCTTCTGAGAAAAATTCCTTAATCAATTTAGTGCCGTATGGTGTTTCTACATATTTGCTGTTTGCAACTCGAGAAATAGTTGAAATGTCCATGCCGACCATTTCAGAAATGTCCTTTAAAATCATCGGACGTAATTTCGTTTCGTCACCATCTAAAAAATATTCTTGCTGGTAATGCATGATAGCATTCATGGTCACCCATAAGGTTTCTTGACGTTGTCTGATTGCATCAATAAACCATTTCGCTGCATCCAATTTTTGTTTGATAAATTGAACAGCATCTTTTTGTGCATTCGATTTGTCTTTGGACACTTTATAAGTCTGCAACATTTCCTGATAATCCTTAGAAACGTGAAGGGTCGGGGCATTTCTGCCATTTAATGTCAATTCTAACTCGCCATCCACAATTCGAATGGCAAAATCAGGAACTACATTTTCTGTGATTTTATTCGCTCCGGTAAAAGCGCCGCCTGGCTTTGGATTTAGTTTTTCGATTTCATGAACCGCTTTCTTGAGTTGTTCATTAGAAACATTGAATTTGTGTTGCAACTTATCATAGTGCTTCTTACTAAAAGCATCAAATTGCGTTTCAATAATAGACGTCGCTAGCGCCACATATTCTGATGGTGTCTTGTGTTTTAATTGCAATAACAAACATTCCTGCAAATCGCGGGCGCCAACTCCTGAAGGCTCGAGTTCGTGAATGATATGCAAAATACGTTCGACGGTTTTCTCATCCGTATAAATACCTTGCGTAAAAGCCATATCATCGACAATATCTGCAATACTTCGGCGGATATAGCCCATATCGTCAATACTGCCCACCAAAAATTCGGCAATTTCGCGTTCTTCATCACTTAAGATAAAAGTATTTAGTTGATTGATCAAGTCTTGGTGAAAACTGACCGGAGAAGCCAAAGGAGACTCGCGATGTTCATCGTCATCGCTATAGTTGTTGGCTTGTGTTTTATATTCTGGGGTTTCGTCGTTGCTTAAGTATTCATCGATATTGATGTCATCGGTCTCGATAGTTTCGTTGTCATCAAAATCATCAAATTCTTCGTTGTCGAATTCGTCTTTTTCGTACTCTTCCTCTTCTTTCCCAGCTTCTAGTGCTGGATTTTCATTCATTTCTTCCTTCAATCTTTGCTCAAAGGCTTGCGTCGGCAACTGAATTAACTTCATCAACTGAATTTGTTGTGGAGATAACTTTTGAGTTAATTTGAGATTTAGAAATTGTTTTAGCATAACAGAGTTGCTAGGTTGCTGAGTAGCTGAGCTACTGAGTTCCCCGTCTTGATAGTTTATAATTACACAAAAATTTGAATTTGAAACTGTTTTCCAAGTTTAAAAATTTTTAAGCTCAGAAACTTAGTAGCTCAGAAACTCAGTTACTTTTTACTAAAATTCCGCATTCATCGGTGTTCTAGGAAACGGAATTACATCACGAATATTACTCATACCAGTTACAAATAAAACCAATCGTTCAAATCCTAATCCGAAGCCTGAGTGCACTGCAGTTCCAAATCGCCGTGTATCCAAATACCACCACAATTCTTCTTCATCGATGCCTAATGCTTTCATCTTTTCGATTAAAACATCATGACGTTCTTCTCTTTGTGAACCACCCACAATTTCACCTATTCCCGGGAACAAGATGTCCATCGCACGAACGGTTTTGCCATCTTCATTCAATCGCATATAGAAAGCTTTGATGTTGGCTGGATAATCGAACAAAATCACTGGACATTTGAAATGCTTTTCGACCAAGAATCTCTCGTGCTCACTTTGTAAGTCAGCGCCCCATTCGTTGATGATATAATTGAATTTTTTCTTCTTATTAGGGGTCGAATCTCTTAAAATATCAATCGCTTCTGTGTAAGAAACGCGTTTAAAGTCGTTTTCTAAGACAAAATTCAATTTCTCCAACAAGCTCATTTCACTGCGTTCTGCTTGTGGCTTCGATTTTTCTTCCTCCATTAATCTTCCATCCAAAAACTTCAAATCTTCAGCACATTTGTCAACAGTATATTTTACAACATATTTGATAAAATCTTCCGCCAAATCCATATTGTCGTTGAGGTCGTTGAAGGCAACTTCCGGCTCAATCATCCAAAATTCTGCTAAGTGGCGAGATGTATTGGAGTTTTCCGCTCTAAAAGTTGGTCCAAAAGTATAAACCTGACCCAACGCCATCGCAAATGTTTCTGCCTCTAATTGCCCTGAAACGGTAAGGTTGGTTTCTTTGCCGAAGAAATCTTCTTTAAAATTAACTTTTCCTTCTTCTGTTCTTGGCGTTCCATCAAAAGGTAGCGCGGTAACTCTAAACATTTCACCTGCGCCTTCCGCATCTGAACCCGTAATTATGGGCGTATTCACATACACAAAACCTCTTTCCTGAAAATATTGGTGTACTGCAAAAGACAACACCGAACGCACGCGCATAATCGCTCCGAAAGCGTTTGTACGAACTCGTAGGTGTGCATTCTCACGCAAAAATTCAAGCGAATGTTTCTTAGGTTGCATCGGAAATTTCTCCGCATCCGAATCGCCTAAAATTTCTAATTTCGAAACTTGAATTTCATATTTCTGGCCAGCACCTTGACTTTCAGCCAATGCTCCAGTTACTGAAATAGCAGCGCCTGTCGTAATTCGTTTTAGCGTTTCTTCCGGCGTATTTTCAAAGTCAACAACGCATTGAATATTTTGAAGCGTTGAACCGTCATTCAAGGCAATAAATTGATTGTTTCTAAAAGTTCTTACCCAACCTTTGGCATTTACTTCGGCAATAGTGGCAGTACTTTGTAGTAAGTCTTTTACTTTGGTATGTTTCATCTTGAAGATTTCAGATTTGTGATTTATGATTTCAGATTGCAAATATAATCGAATTGTTAGTTCTTTTTTTCTTCCACTTCTTGTAGCGCTTTCTTCTTTTCGAATGTGAGTACAAGTGCTGGCAGCACTAATAAATTTGCGAACATGGCAAAAAGTAACGTACACGATATCAATCCACCCAGCGCTATAGTTCCCACAAAACTAGATAAGGTAAAAATGGCAAAACCAAAAATAAGTACGACAGAAGTATAAAATGTACTGATGCCTGTTTCGCGCAATGAACTAATGACAGATTTATGAACCAGACCATTGTTTGCGATTAAGTCGTGTCGGTATTTCGCCATAAATTGAATGGCATTGTCCACAGAAATTCCAAATGCAATGCTAAAAACCAAAATCGTCGATGGTTTTAATGGAATTCCGAAATAGCCCATCAATCCTGACGTAATACACAATGGCAGCACATTCGTAATCACCGAAGCCATCACCATTTTTACCGATCGGAACAAATAAGCCATCAATCCGGCAATCACCAAGATGGCAAAAATGAGCGAAATAATTAAGTTGTCAATCAAATAGGAAGTTCCTTTTTGAAAGACTAATGCTTTTCCGGTAAGGGTTACCGTAAATCGATCTTTCGGAAATAATTCGTCAATTTTTGCTTGCAATTGGTGCTCGACTTTCGCCATTTCTTCCGTACCAATATCTTTCATAAATGTCGTAATTCGGGCATATTGACCAGTTTTATCGACATAGCTTTTCATCAGATTGTCTTTGCTGTTTTTGGTAGCGTTCTTGGCGTAGGAAAGAATAAAAGCTTGCTCTTGCGAATTCGGCAATTCATAGAAATCTGGATTGCCGTTATAGAACGCTTGTTTAGAATATTTAACCAAATTGACCACTGAAACTGCTGGAGAAAGTTCAGGAATCTCCTTGATGGTCTCCTGAAGTTCATCCATTTTTTTCATCATCGATAATTTCATCACGCCTTTTTTGCGGTGCGTATCTATCATGATCTCAAGTGGCATTACGCCGTGAAATTCCTTTTCATAGAAGAGAATGTCTTTAAAAAAGGAGGCGCTTTTCGGCATTTCACCAATCAAACTTCCAGACACTTTCATTTGCGTAACACCGATGACGCTAAAAATCATGAGTAACCCGTAGATGACATAGATTCTGGTTCGCTTATATCGAACGAGGTGCTCGACCCAACTCAATAACGCGGAAATATAGTTTTTACTCAAATGATACAAGTGCTTTTCTTTCGGTAGCGGCATAAAACTGTACACGATGGGAACAATGCACAAGGTCAAGAGATAAACCGTCATAACATTAATAGCGGTTACCAAACCAAATTCGTAGAGCAAGTCATTATTGGTAATCATAAACGTCGCAAACCCAACCGCGGTAGTCAGATTGGTCATCAAAGTAGAAACGCCGATTTTCGAAATAACACGCTGTAAAGCTTTTGCTTGATTTTTATGAATTTTAATTTCCTGTTGATACTTATTGATCAAGAAAATGCAGTTGCAAATTCCAATAACAATAATCAAAGGTGGAATAATTGCCGTGAGAATGGTAATTTTATAATGGAAAAGCCCTAAAGTCCCAAAAGACCAAACAACGCCCAATAAAAGAATACTGATCGAAATAAACGTGGCGCGGTAGGATCGGAAGAAAAGGAAGAAAATAAACGACGTCATAAACAAAGCGGCGCCGATAAAAAGACCAATTTCGCCTTTCATATTTTCCGCATTGATTGTTCGGATATAAGGCATTCCGGACACACGCAAATCAATGCCAGTTGTTTTTTCAAACTTTTCGACTTTCGGCACTAGATTTTCAAGAATGAATGTTTTTCTCGCCTCAGTATTGACAATGCTCTTTCTTAAATAAACGGCAGAGCGGATACTTCCGGATTCTTTATTGAATAGCAATCCTTCGTAGAAAGGTAGTCTGTCGAATAACTCTGCTTTTATTTTCTTGAGGTACTCCAGTTTATTCGTTTGCGTAGAATCGATTAAGGAAACCAACTTAAATTTTTGTGCAATCGTGTCTTTTTCTAATTTTTTCAAATCATTTAAGGACACGACCAAATCAACTTCATTCGCTTTTTTGAGGCCAGTCATCAATTCGTTCCAGGCAGCGAAAGCCTTTGGTGTAAAGAATGTCTTGTCGTTAAATCCGATTACGATGAGGTTTCCTTCCTCGCCAAATTTATCTAAGAAATCCTGATATTGTTGATTAACAATGTGTTTTTTGGGCAATAGATTGGCTTCAGTATACGTCATACTCAAATTTCTCCATTGAAATCCTAGAAAAATAGTGAGCGCTACAATAGCGACGATAATGGCGTTTCTGTTTTTAAGTATAATTCTGGCTAATCCTTCCCAGAATCCTACTTGATGCGTGTTTTTCATATGAGTTTAAAAACAAGTCGCAAAGGTATATAAAACAAGAGAAATTCAAGTCATATGAATGCGTGTTTTCACAAAAAAGTTACCTTTTTTTAAACCAGAAGAAATTTTTATTCGCTATTTTTTTTGCTAATTTAATTTCTATATTTGGGTTCAAATCAATCCGACGGCAAAACAAAGTCAATAAGTAACGAAAACGCTATGAAGAATTTCAAGAATTCTATTTTTTACGTCATTGTAACTGGAGGTTTTTCCGCTTTGATTTATTGGATACTTTCGCAAGGGAAGTTTTTAGAAATCGGGAGAAATGTAGTTGTTGTTAGTTCAAGAAAAACACAATGGACTGAGTTTTTAGCTTCACTAGTACACAATGTAAAGCATCCTCTAGCCATCCTTCTAGCGCAAATCATTACCATCATCATTGTCGCTAGGTTTTTTGGTTGGATGTTTCGAAAAATTGGCCAACCGACTGTGATTGGTGAAATCATCGCAGGAATTGTATTAGGACCCTCTTTACTTGGATTGTATTTTCCCGAGTTTTCACACGCACTATTTCCTGTCGAATCATTAGGCAATTTGCAGTTTTTAAGTCAAATTGGCTTGATACTTTTTATGTTCGTCATCGGGATGGAACTCGATTTAAAAGTATTAAAAAACAAAGCCAATGAAGCGCTTGTAATCAGTCACGCAAGTATCATCATTCCTTTTTCTCTTGGTGTTGGCTTGGCTTATTTTATCTACCATCGCTTTGCACCTCTGGGCGTAGAGTTTTTGTCATTTAGTCTATTTATGGGAATTGCGATGAGTATCACAGCCTTTCCTGTTTTAGCTCGAATTGTACAAGAAAGAGGTATTCACAAAACTAAAATTGGGACCATTGTAATCACCTGTGCCGCAACAGACGACATTACCGCGTGGTGTATTCTAGCAGCAGTTATTGCCATTGTCAAAGCGGGCTCATTCGTGAGTTCATTATATATCATTGGACTTGCATTCGCCTATGTCATGATGATGATCTTTGTTGTCAAGCCTTTTTTGAAAAGAATTGGAGATTTATATGGCACGAAGAATAAATTAAATAAGCCAGTCGTTGCGATTTTCTTTTTGACTTTAATTCTATCTTCCTACGTAACGGAAATTATCGGTATTCACGCCCTTTTCGGTGCTTTTATGACTGGCGCGATTATGCCAGATATCTCAAAATTTAGAGCTATTTTTATTAATAAAGTAGAAGACGTTTCTGTTATTTTACTGTTGCCGCTGTTTTTTGTATTCACAGGTTTAAGAACGGAAATTGGCTTGATCAATGATTCCTATTTATGGGAAATTACGGGCTGGATTATCCTTGTTGCAGTTGCTGGAAAATTTCTAGGAAGTGCCTTGGCCGCTCGGTTTGTTGGTCAAAATTGGGAAGAAAGCTTCACCATTGGCGCCTTGATGAATACGAGAGGTTTGATGGAATTGGTCGTTTTGAATATTGGTTATGATTTGGGTGTTTTGACATCGGAAATTTTCACGATGATGGTCATTATGGCATTAGTAACTACATTTATGACTGGACCAGCGCTTGACTTAATCAATTATATTTTTAAAACCAAAGACAAATTTATCCCTGATGAAATCGAACATGATGGGAATAAATACAAGATTCTTATTTCCTTTGGAAACAACGAAAAAGGCAAGTCATTACTGCGATTAGCTAATAGTTTTGTGTCCAAACAGCAAGATACTTCGAGCATCACAGCGATGCATTTGTCTTTAAGCGACGAAATGCATTCCTACAATTTAGAAGAGCAAGAGAAGAAGAGATTTACCCCTATTTTGGAAGAATCTAAAATGCTAAAGCAAGAAATTACAACCATTTTTAAAGCAACAGTAGATATAGAAACGGACATTTCGGACATTGCAAATCAAGGAGATTATGACCTACTGTTGGTTGGATTAGGGAAGTCGATTTTCGAAGGGACACTATTAGGGAAAGTACTTGGATTTACAACGCGAATCATCAATCCGGATCGTTTGATTGATAAATTTACCGGTAAAGAAGGACTCTTTGAAAATTCTCCTTTTGATGAAAGAACCCGGCAAATTATCTCTAAAAGCAAAATGCCATTGGGTGTCTTAATTGATAAGGATTTGCAACAAGTGGCGAATGTATTTGTTCCAATCTTTTCCTCGGAAGATGCTTTCTTAATCGATTATTTTCAAAAGTTGATTTACAACAGCGATTCCAACATTTCGCTTTTAGACAGCAATAACTTAGTCACTAATAATTTCGTAATGGGAAGTGCCATTCACTCTTTGGAAGACAAGTATCCCGACAACATTACAGTATTGCAAGAACGAATCATGAAAAAGGAATTCCTGTCGAAGCAAGATCTGATGATTATCAGTTTAGAAAGTTGGAAGAAACTCGTAGACTCGCAAAGTTTGTGGTTGAGTCACGTGCCTTCGGTGCTGATTTTAAAACCCTAGGTTCAAAATAAAAGATAACTTAATCGCAAGATTGTCCTCTATTTTTGGCAATTGATATGGTCCGTAACGGTAAAAAGCAGTAAGTCCAAATCCGCTATAGATTTGGTTCAATTCAAATCCAGATTCGTAATAGCCTTTTTCTAAGGTGTTGAATTCCAGTCCAACGTGACGTTCTCTATTTTTCATATTTCCCCAGGCTGCCCGAGTCACCAATACGAAAGCCGGTTTTACTTTTCTAAAAATTTCAACCCTTTTGAATCCGTGTTTGATGTGGATCATCGCAAATTCACTCGAGAAAAATTCGTTAAAAAACATGGTTTCAAAACTGTTTTTCCCAGCAATCGTAACACGTTCAATAAGTTTTTCATTGGTCAAGTTGTTAGGAGAAGTGTTGTATAAATGCGTTAAGGGAATATCTCCGATGGCGCTGCCACTCTCCAATAGAACAGCGGTTTTTTGACCGTTTAGATAGCTTTTTTCGTATTCTAGGCGGAAGTCGATTTTTCTAAAACTGAAATCATTCTCAAGGAATTTCGGAATGGTCTGCGTGTATTGAAAGGTAAATCTCGGAAAGCGCTTCTTCACTTCAAATCGTCCGTCTTCGGTTTGTAAATAATCACTAAATGGGTTCCATTGCAATGAGAACTGCGCGGTTGTCATCGTATATTTTTCATAGGATTTTGCTGCAAGATTGTATCGATAGTCAAATAATGGGTCTATTTTCGTCTGCATCATTTGCCAAATGCTCTCGGTCTTGGGAAGTAGTTTGGTTTCGAAATACAAGCGCCAACTTTGATAATCGTAGAAGGTTTTTAAATTGATGGGACGCGGATCATACAATTTGAAGTTTCTCTTGTCAATGGCAAAAGTGCTACTCGCGATTTCACGAATGTCGTCGGTGTATGAGGCACCAATCCACGAATTTGAATGTCCATCGATGAGGGTTGATAATCCGAGGTTGTATTTGTATTGCTCGTCCTTTAGTCCGTATGCCGTGTAGCCGTCAATTCGGAAAACTTTTGAAAAAAGATCGCTTGTTTTTCCGCCTAATCCAAAGCGAAATCCTTCGTAATTGTTGAAACTAATCAAATAGCGTAAGTCCATATCAAAGTACCCAAAGGGGACATAGCCATTAAGTATCTTTCTCCCTTGAAATAGCCTCTTTTCTATCTTGTTCTTCGTCGCTACGCTGTCTAAAGCAAAATAGGTTCTTTGACTTCGTAAATCTAAGGTGTCGGTTCGGTAGCGATTCCAGAATGTCTCGTCTTGGCGCTCCGCATCTTTTTTCACTTCCATATATTGGAAAGGGTTTTTGATGTCGACCGGATTGTTATACTTTACATCAAATAAGCGGGTTTCAGAAATCAAACAAGTGTAATCAGAAGCGCTTTTCTTTCTCGAATTGCTGTCGCTTTCACCTGAATCAAAGGCCAAAGTTTCTCCTAGGATTCTAATGTCGTAGTTGTTCTTGCCTTTAACAATCTTAAACATTTTTTGGGTCGGAAACCACAAATGCTCTTCTGGGGAAAAACTAAATTCGTGCGTTCCGCTGACATCTAAAAGTCCCTTGATTCGCATGATTGCTTTGCAGATGGCAAAATTCTCGGCATCTACATACAGCACGCCTTCTAATCCTGCGGCATTACTTTTCTTTTTGTTTTTAAAATAAATCAAATAGGATTTTCTGTCTTGAATCGAGGTACTATCTAAGAGCTTGAATCGATATTCTTGGTAAGAAGTGTTTGAAATGGGACTTTTATACCGTGTTTCAAACAATTCGTATTGATTGTCGTAAACGGAAAACGACTGTAAATTGACAGACAAGATTTCATAAATTGGCTGCTTGAATCCCGCCATTTTTGTTCCTAAGATGGTTTCCTTTAGTTCTTTTCCTCGGTACTGAAATTGAGAAACCCGTTCGGTTTGAAACAAATGTTGTTTGGAAATGATTTTCTTGAATTTATAGCCCGAAGAATCTATTTTGATGTGCTTTCCTTTAATGGCTTTTTTGACAAAAATGCTGTCAATGTTACCATCAATAGAATCAGGATTGGCAGTAATAACTAGTCGGTTATAGGCTTTAAATTCGAAACTTTGTAGTTTTTTCTGCGGGTCATTTTGAGGCTTTCTTGAGATGACTTTTCGAATGATTTCGAGTCCTTTGGTATTGCTCGACACTACAACTTCCTTAAGTTCGTCCGTCTGCGGATTGAGTCCAATAGTATAATACTGAGCATTATTTTCTAATAGAATTTCTGTAGAAGTATAACCGATATAGGAAACTATTAACGAGAGTGAAGGCGTTGCGGCCACGAGTGTAAATTTACCATCTAAATCACTGATGGTTTGAATCCCCGTACTAGTATAGATAGTAGCAAATGGTAACGAGTTTTTCGAATTGTTATCTCTAATTATCCCAGTAAATTGATACTGTGCTTGCGACACAAGTGAACAAAGCAATAGGAGAAGATAACATTTTTTCATTCGTTTGAATTACAAAATTCATGAGAAGGCTAAAGATAAGCAAAATAAAAATCCGCCTTGTTACGAAAACGAGACGGATTCTTGATTATTATTTCATCGACTTATACTTTCATAATTTCAGCTTCTTTGTGCGCTAAAATATCATCGATTTTTTTAATAAAAGCATTCGTAAGATTTTGCACTTCATCTTCTGCAGTTTTACAAATATCCTCTGATGTTCCTTCTTTTTCTAATTTCTTGATGTCGGTATTGGCATCTTTTCGTGCATTTCTAACACCAATTTTGGCGTCTTCTGCTTCCGCTTTCGCTTGTTTGGTCAAATCCCGACGGCGCTCTTCGGTAAGTGGCGGCACAGAGATAATGATGACATCACCATTGTTCATTGGGTTAAAACCAATATTAGCGACCATGATTGCTTTTTCAATCGGTTGCAACATGCTTTTTTCATAAGGCTGAATGGTGATTGTTCTCGCGTCTGGCACATTCAGGTTGGCAATTTGCGCTAATGGCGTTTGCGATCCGTAATAATCTACAAACACACTTCCTAACATGGCTGGCGAAGCTTTCCCAGCACGAATATTCAAAAACGATTTTTCTAAATGCGCTATCGAACCGTTCATCGATTCTTTAGTACTGTCTATAATAAATTCAATTTCTTCAGTCATATTTTGGATTTTAAGACTGTGAGACTTTAGGACTGTGAGACTTTAAGATTTTAGCAAAGTCAATCTTATCGTCTTGTAATCTTATCGTCTTACAATCTATTATACATTTACTACTGTTCCAACAGTTTCTCCTTCACAAATTTTCAACAAATTCCCTCTTTTGTTCATATCAAAAACAAGGATCGGCAGTTGATTTTCTTGGCTTAAGGTAAAAGCCGTCGTGTCCATTACATTCAATCCTTTTTTGATGACGTCATCAAATGAAATAAAATCAAACTTGGTTGCATTCGGATCTTTTTCAGGATCTGAAGTATAAATGCCGTCTACTCTTGTACCTTTCAAAATAACATCAGCATGAATTTCAACACCTCTTAAAACAGCAGCAGTATCCGTAGTGAAATACGGATTTCCCGTTCCCGCTCCGAAAATAACAATGCGCCCTTTTTCTAAGTGACGAACCGCTCTTCTCTTGATATAAGGTTCTGCAATCGCTTCAATTTTTAATGCAGTTTGCAAACGTGTCAACATCCCGTGATCTTCTAAAGCACCTTGAAGTGCCATTCCATTAATCACAGTTGCCAACATTCCCATATAATCACCTTGAACGCGATCCATACCGTTGCTCGCACCAGAAACTCCTCTAAAAATATTTCCGCCTCCAATCACAATGGCAATTTCAACGCCTCGGTCATGAATTTGTTTTATTTCTTCAGCATATTCGGCTAAACGAGCTGGGTCAATTCCATATTGTCGGTTGCCCATCAATGCTTCACCGCTTAATTTTAGAAGAATTCTTTTGTATTTCATTACTTTGTTTTATTGAGTTGTGCAAATATAGTTATATTCTCTTTTTGTGAAATAGTCTAAATGAAAAAAAGGAGTGAATTTCGAAGGTTAATTTATTTGATTTTGGTGATGAATGTCACCTATTTATCCCGAAGTAAGCCTTAAATTTGTGTATAAAATAAATATATTATGAAAGTTGCAGTTGCTCAAGGACTCGTAAATAGTCATTCTTACCTTCAATATCGATCTATAATTACCAACGCACTTGCTCATGGAAAAGTTACCGGTGATGAACAATCTCCAGCACTACTTCATTATTCCGAATTAAATGAAGTTCGGATGAATCGGTTAGATAAAAAGATGGAAATCACCGAAGAAAATATTCAAAAGTTATTGGGTCTCAAGAGAAAATACGTTTGGTTGGTGCTATCTGAAGGTTGGTGCGGAGACGCTGCTCAAATATTACCCATTCTCAACAAAATGGATTCTTATTCACAGCATATTGAACTTCGAATCGCTTTCCGCGACGAAAACGAAGCCTTGATGAATTTATTCCTGACCAACGGAACCAAAAGTATTCCCAAAGTCATCGTCTTGGATAAGAAATCAGAAGAGGTTCTAGGAAGTTGGGGCCCACGACCCAAAGGCGCTACCAATCTCATTAAGAGCTACAAAGAACAATATGGCGTGGTAGATGAAACGGCAAAAACGGAATTACAATTATGGTATTTGCACGATAAAGGCGTCAGCACTCAAAACGAAATCCTTGAACTTACGTTGCAGTGCGAACAATTGAATCATCAAACGATGTAATGTCCATCGCGTTTTCTACATCGTAGTTGCCAATTTTGGTTCGGCGTAACGCAATTAAGTGCGCGCCTGAACCCAAAGCTTTTCCAAAATCAAAAGCCAAGGAACGAATGTAAGTTCCTTTGCTGCAAACCACTCTAAAATCGATTTCCGGCAAAGCAATTCTTGTGATTTCAAACTCGTGAATGGTCGTTTTTCGAAAGGCAATTTCTACTGTTTCTCCGGCGCGTGCATGATCATACAGCCGAACACCATCTTTCTTGATTGCGGAAAAAATGGGTGGTTTTTGATCGATTTCGCCAAGAAACTGCTTTACGGTTTCGTGAATTAATGCGTCGTTTATATGTGAAGTGGGAAAAGTTTGATCAATCTCGGTTTCTAAATCGTACGATGGAGTAGTTGCACCAATATAAAAAGTACCTGTATATTCTTTGGCTTGTCCTTGTAATTCTTCAATTCTTTTGGTGAATTTGCCGGTGCAAACGAGTAAAAGTCCAGTGGCTAAGGGATCGAGTGTGCCAGCATGACCAATTTTGATTTTCTTCAAACCCAATTTACTTTTCAAAATCCATTTCATCTTATTGACCGCTTGAAAGGACGTCCAATGCAAAGCCTTGTCAATCAATAAAATTTGTCCGTTTTGAAAATCTTCTGCCGTCATTAAATTACACTCAACGGATGAATAAAGAAGTGAATCAATAATAGCGCAGCGCCTACAATAATGCGATAGTAACCAAATACTTTAAAGCCGTGTTTGGTCAAAAATCCGATAAAACTTTTGATGGCTAAGAGCGCGACAATAAACGCCACAACATTACCAATCACCAACAAATTGATTTGATCGCTGGTCAAGACATAACCATCTTTATAAAAATCGTAACATTTCTTCACTGTCGCACCCAACATCGTCGGAACCGCCAAAAAGAAGGAGAATTCTGCCGCCGCAGTTCGCGATAGATTTTGTGACATTCCGCCAACAATACTGGCGCCACTTCTTGATATTCCTGGAATCATAGCCAAACATTGAAAAAATCCAATCTTAATTCCTTTCGCATAAGTGACCTCTGTATTTTCAGAATTACCAAACCAATCGTCAACTTTCAAAAGAATGATACCGCCTAACAACAACGAAACCGCAACGGTAACTGGATTTTCTAATAATGCGTCTATTTTTTTACTAAAAAGTAATCCCAAAACTACCGCTGGAATAAACGCCGCGAGCAATTTGAAATAGAACTCTATAGTTTGAAAAAAACGTTTAAAATACAAAACGACCACCGACAATATCGCTCCCAGTTGAATGACAATCGTAAACAATTTAGTAAACTCATCGTGCTCGATGCCGAAAAATGTACTGCCGAGAATTAAGTGGCCTGTAGAAGAAACTGGTAAAAATTCAGTGATGCCTTCAATGATGGCGAGAATAATAGATTGGAGTGTATTCATGGATGAGATTTTGGGATCTTAGATTTTTAGACCAGCATTCGAAAAACGAATCCTACAATCTTAAAGTCTTACAATCTAATTAGTTTTCTTAGGGTTTTTCAAAATGGAGTAAATCGTAATCCCAAATCCAATTAATACCATGGTTGGAGCCAAACGAATTCTTTGAAAATTAAAGACGGATTCATTAAACACTTTTGGATCATCGCTACCGCCACCAGACATCAAAATAAAGCCAAGTACAATCACACCAATTCCAATCAAAAGAATTTTATAATTGATTTTCTCAAAAAGGAACTCCTGTTTTTCTTGTTCGTTGTCTTTCATAATCTTAAAATCTTATAGTCTTGCTGTCTTACAGTCTAATACAAATCGTCTGTTCTTAAATTCAAGTATTTTTGAGTCGCAAAAAAGGTGCTGACCCAAGTAATCAAAATCCCAACGGCGAGAACGCCTAACAATACAAGAACAACCATCAATTGGTCTTCTAAAATATTCAGGCTCGGGAAACTATTGTCAATATAAATCAACGTTCCAATCAAAGCTATAATCGCCAACACAGCGCCAATCACGCCCAATCGAATGCTTCTCCAAATAAACGGTTTTCGGATAAACGATTTCGTCGCGCCCACCATTTGCATGGTTTTGATGATAAATCGATTCGAATAAATCGACAAACGCATCGAGCTGTTAATCAACAACACCGCAATCAATGCCAAAATGCCGCTGATGATCAAAATCCACATGCTCACTTTCTTGATATTGTCATTCACCAAATTCACCAATTGCTTGTCGTAGACTACGTCGGCAATCATGTCGTTGGCTAAAAATCGACTTTCAATCTTGCGAATATTTTCCGTGTCGATATAGTCTGCTTTCAAATGAATGTCGTAAGAATTCTGCAACGGATTCGCACCCAAAAAGGTCATGAAATCCTCGCCGATGATGTCCGTGTGCATCTTTGCCGCTTGTTCTTTCGTCACATAATCACTCGATTTGACGAATTTCGCAACTTTCAATTCCTGTCCAAATGCCGCCATCGTGCTGTCTGTCGCTTCGTTTTTGAAGAAAACAGTCATCACAATTTCTTCTTTAAAATCGTCCGACAATTTCTTAGAATTAATCACGAAAAAGCCTAAAATACCCAAAAGGAAAAGTACCAAAAACATACTCAGTACCACAGAAAAATAAGAAGAAATAAGCCGACGCTTTTGAAATTTTTCGAAAGAAGAACTCATAAATGTTAGTAATTATGGCGTAAAAATAATAAAGAAATTGTTTAATCATAGTTTATAACGAGCAAAGTTTTGACTTTCGTACAATAAACGTAAATTTGCCCTCAGTTTTTAGGAGCACTACAATTGTTTTCCTTAGAACAGTCGTCCCGCTTTCGCCTTTATCTTTTTTGTTTTTGTCACCCTGAGCGCAGTCGAAGGGCATTTTTATAAAAACAAAAAAAGATACCGGCTCTATCGGGGCTAATTTTTGAACGTATTTTGCTACCATCAAGCAGCCAAGATTCGCCAACCAAACAACATCACATTCGCTTTGCGCCTCTGTGCCTTTGCGAGCAAAAAATAAAAACAAAAACTCAGCAACTCAGTTTCTCAGCAACTCAGTCACTTCAATATGAAATACAATCCAAACCAAATAGAAGCCAAATGGCAAAAATACTGGGCCGACAACCAAACTTTCGCCGCCAGTAATACATCGGATAAGCCTAAATATTACGTATTAGACATGTTTCCTTATCCATCCGGAGCAGGTTTGCATGTCGGACATCCGCTAGGTTATATCGCGTCCGATATTTATGCACGATTCAAACGCCACCAAGGTTTCAACGTGTTGCATCCGCAAGGCTACGACAGTTTCGGTTTGCCCGCAGAGCAATACGCCATCCAAACCGGACAACATCCAGATAAAACCACCAAAGAAAATATCGCGCGTTACCGAGAACAACTAGATAAAATTGGTTTTTCCTTCGATTGGAGTCGAGAAGTGCGAACGTCCAACGCTGATTATTACAAACACACCCAATGGATTTTCATTCAATTATTCAATTCCTGGTATAACAAAACTTCAGATAAAGCCGAAGATATTTCGACACTAATCACCGAATTCGAACAAAACGGAAACGCCAACGTCAATGCAGTTTGCGACGACAACATTACACCGTTTTCAGCATCAGATTGGAAAGCTCTTTCATCAGAACAACAACAAGAAATACTACTACAATACCGTTTAACTTATTTAGCGGAAACCGAAGTCAATTGGTGTCCAGCGCTCGGGACTGTGCTCGCCAACGATGAAATTGTCAATGGCGTTTCAGAACGCGGCGGACATCCAGTCATTCGTAAAAAAATGACCCAATGGAGCATGCGCATTTCCGCTTTTGCAGAACGTTTGTTGCAAGGTTTAGACACCATCGATTGGAGCGAAAGCATCAAAGAAAGCCAACGCAACTGGATTGGAAAATCCGTTGGAGCTATGGTGACTTTCAATGTCCTCCCGAGCGCAGTCGAGGGACAACCGACAACCGATAACCGACAACCGACAACCATAGAAGTTTTCACCACGCGTCCCGATACCATCTTCGGAGTTACCTTTATGACACTCGCACCCGAACACGAATTGGTTGCTCAAATCACAACAGCCGACCAAAAAGAAGCCGTTGCAGCGTACATCGAAAAAACAGCCAAACGTTCCGAACGTGAACGAATGGCAGATGTCAAAACGATTTCTGGGGTTTTCACCGGAGCGTATGCCGAACATCCATTTACTAAAGAACCGATCCCAGTTTGGATAGGCGATTACGTTTTGGCGGGTTACGGAACTGGTGCAGTGATGGCGGTTCCATGTGGCGACGAACGCGATTATGCTTTTGCCAATTTCTTTAAAGGTGAAAATGGGATGTCAGACATCAAAAACATTTTTGCCAATGTCGATATATCACAGGAAGCTTATGGTTCGAAAGACAATGTAGAAATTGCCAATTCGGATTTCCTAAATGGACTCAATTATAAAGAAGCGACGAAAAAAGTGATCGTTGAACTAGAAAAAATAAACCAAGGCAAAGGCAAAACCAATTACCGTTTGCGCGACGCTGTGTTTTCGAGACAGCGGTATTGGGGCGAACCTTTCCCGGTATATTACATCAATGACTTGCCACAAATGATCGATGCGAAACATTTGCCGATTGTGTTGCCGGAAGTCGAAAAATATTTGCCAACCGAAGATGGTCAACCGCCTTTAGGAAATGCAACAACTTGGGCTTGGGATGTAGAGAAGTTGTCGGTTGTGAGTTGTCAGTTGATAGATCATAAAACTGTTTTTCCTTTAGAACTCAACACCATGCCAGGTTGGGCAGGAAGTTCATGGTACTGGATGCGCTATATGGATGCACACAACGAAACCGAATTTGCAAGCCAAGCCGCATTAGATTATTGGCAAAACGTTGATTTGTATATAGGCGGAAGCGAACACGCAACCGGACATTTGTTGTACTCGCGTTTCTGGAACAAATTTCTTAAAGACAAAGGATTTGCTCCAACCGAAGAACCGTTTAAAAAGTTAATCAATCAGGGGATGATTTTGGGGATGAGTGCGTTTGTATATCGCAGCGAAGATTCCAAAAAGTTGTATTCAAAAGGAATGGTTCAAAGTGAGATTGTGCACCCAATCCACGTTGATTTAGCTGTGATCAATGATATGACTAATGAATTAGATATCGAAAAATTCAAATCACATCCATTATATTCTGATTATAAAGACGCCGAATTCATATTAGAAAATGGCAAATATAATGTTGGACGTGAAGTCGAAAAAATGTCAAAATCAAAATACAACGTGGTCAATCCGGATGACATTTGCAACGAATACGGCGCCGATACTTTAAGATTATACGAAATGTTTCTCGGTCCGCTTGAGCAAGCCAAACCGTGGAATACTGCGGGAATTACTGGTGTATTCGGGTTCCTCAAAAAATTGTGGCGTTTGTATTTTGATGACAATGGTTTGATTGTGACGAACAACGAACCTTCTAAAGACAGTTTGAAAACACTACACAAAACGATTAAGAAAGTAGGCGAGGACATCACCAACTTTTCTTTCAATACCTCGGTGAGTCAGTTTATGATTTGCGTCAATGAATTGTCGACGCAAAATTGTCATGAGCGTGCGATTCTCGAACCATTAGCGGCTTTGATTTCACCTTATGCACCTCATATCGCGGAAGAATTGTGGAGTCAATTAGGAAATTCAGGTTCGATTTCAACCGTGGCTTTTCCAGAATTTGATGCCAAACAGCTGGTAGAAAGCAGCAAAGAATATCCAGTTTCTTTTAATGGGAAAATGCGATTTACATTGGAGTTGCCCCTCGATTTAACCGTGGCGCAAATTGAAGAAATTGTCATGAAAGACGAGCGCACCATCAAACAATTGGAAGGACGAACTCCGAACAAAGTGATTATTGTTCCCGGAAAGATTATCAATCTTGTAGGCTAATCTTTGTGTCTTCGTGTCTTTGTGGCAATAATTTCATGACAAAATAACACGAATGTTAACACAAAGCAAATTGGCTTGTAAATTGAGAGGCAATTTGTACTTTTAAATTTTAAAACTAAAAAACAAAAAATTATGTATTTGATATTAGCAGGTTTACTGATGTTGGTGAGTTGGTTGGTGAGCAATCGACTGAAAAACAAGTTCGAATTGTACTCGAAATTGCAATTGCAAAACGGCATGTCAGGGAAAGAAATCGCCGAAAGAATGTTGGCCGATCATGGCATTACAGATGTTCAAGTTATCTCTGTTGAAGGTCAATTGACAGACCATTACAATCCAGCAGACAAAACAGTCAATTTGAGTGAAGCGGTATACAACCAAAGAAATGCTGCTGCTGCTGCCGTTGCTGCTCACGAATGTGGTCACGCTGTGCAACATGCAACAGCTTATAGTTGGTTGGAAATGCGTTCCACTTTGGTTCCTGTGGTTTCGGTTGCGTCGAGTTATGTGCAATGGATTTTGATTGGGGGTATCTTTATGATGCGTACGTTTCCACAACTATTATTGGTTGGTATTGTACTTTTTGCCGCCACTACAATTTTTTCTATTATCACCTTACCAGTAGAATATGACGCTAGCAACAGAGCATTAGCTTGGTTAGAAAACAAACAAATGTTGAATAGCGAAGAGCAAGACAGCGCGAAAGATGCCTTGAAATGGGCGGCTAGAACGTATGTGGTTGCTGCCATTGGCTCGATTGCCACTTTGTTGTATTATGTATCGATTTATTTGGGTAGAAGATAAATTGATTTGAAAATGAGATAATTTGATAATTTGAAAATAAAAACCCGTGATGAGAATTGCGGGTTTTTTTTATTCCCCTTCTCTGTCGCGATGCCCAAAGGTTGGGGGGCTTTTCATCACAGCCGAAAAGAGCCAACTATTTAAGAAATTGCATCTTTACTACTACCACCATTTTCAAATTATCTCATTTTCAAATCTTCAAATTACAATTGAATCTGCCGGTCGATTTGTTGGTCTAAAGAAATAAAAGTTTCAGTTCTCGAAACGCCTTCGATTGCTTGGATTTTGGTGTTGAGCAATTGCATCAAATGTTCGTTATCGCGGCAAATAATTTTGATGAGTATCGACCAATTTCCAGTGGTATAATGACATTCCAGCACTTCTGGAATTTTTTTGAGTTCACGCACCGCTTCCGAATTACGAGCGGCTTTATCCAAATAAACGCCAACAAAAGCCATGGTGCTGTAGCCTAAAACTTTGGTATTGATGGTGAATTTAGATCCTGAAATGACGCCCGCCTGTTCTAGTTTTCGCAGTCTTTGGTGAATAGCAGCGCCGGAAATACCGATTTTATTGGCAATCTGCAAAATGGGTTTACGCGCATCGTGCATGAGATCGCGAAGAATTTCTTTATCTATTCCATCAATCTCTATTTGTAGCTGGTTTATTTTCATTCGACTTTCTTATTGTTTTTTAAAGGACTCATGCAGTCGCTGTGCTCGTGTCATGGCTATAGATTTAAATCAAAAATACGATTTTGATTTTAGAATGAAAGTGAAAGTGTATAAATTAAACACGAATTTCGCGAATTGACACGAATTTGTTTTGATTAGTCAGAAACCCTAGCCCTGATGGAAGCGGCATCCTTTTGCGACGTTTTTTGGCGCAAAAGATAAAGCGGACAGCAGGTTCCCGGCTCCTACAAATATTAATGCTTGACGCGATCGGGATTGTAGCCGAGATAATCCATTTGTTTTTCGTTGAAGATGACGCCGTAGGATTCGAGTTCCTCCAGAATGGGCAGGTAAACTTCTTTGTTGATTGGCAATTGTACTCCTGGCGTCTTGATTTTCCCGTTGAGGATTTGAAGTGTTGCCATCGCGACAGGAAGTCCAACGGTTTTAGCCATCGCGGTATAGGTTTGGTCGTCTCCGATGCAGACCATTTTCGAATCGATTTGTTTTTGCACGCCGTTGATCTCGTAGCCGAATTTATGGTACATCACGATCATGTCTTTGTCGTGTTCTTCAAGCGTCCATTTATCGCTCAGGATTTTCTCTAGGATTTGCGCTGGAGAAGCATTTTTGAGTCCAACGATTTTATTCGCATTGAACAAATCAAGCTCCAACAGCTTATCCCACATAATATCATCTTGTTCGATGCCCAGTTGCAAACGCAATTTGATTTCAACAGAATCCGTCGGATGATACGGCAAGAAGAGGTTGATAAATTCGCGATAGCTGATTGTTTCAGAATTGTCTATTTGATAGCTGTCGTCGGTCATGCCCAGTTGCACGAACATATTCCATGCTTTGGAAAAACCGACACGACGAATGGTTCCTCTATATAAGGTAAGCGCATCATCTAGACCGTAAACGGAGCGGTATTTCAGTGAATCGCGGTTGGCATACGCTTCAAATCGGCCGTAACCTTCGACTTCAAGAAACTCCGTTCTTCGAAATAATTTGTGATATGGAATATATTTGTAGGTGCCTTCTTGAATAAATTTTGCGGCGCCACCTTGACCTGCTAATACTACATTTCTTGGTGCCCAAGTAAATTTGTAATTCCACAAATTATTATCGGATTCTGGTGCAACTAAGCCACCGCAAAACGATTCGAACAAGAGCATTTTCCCGCCTTGATCTCTGATTTCATCAATAACTTTCATCGCGCTCATATGATCAATCCCAGGATCCAGTCCGATTTCGTTCATAAAGATGAGGTTGTTGGATTTGGCTTGTGCGTCGAGTTCTTGCATGGCATCGCTGACATAAGAAGCCGTGACCATGTGTTTTTTATAGGTAATGCAGTCTTTGGCGACTTCTATATGCAAATGAGCTGGCAACATCGAGATGACAATGTCGGCTTTTTGAATTTCGGTTTGACGTTGTGTTGCATCAAAAATATCCAACGCGATGGCAGTGGCATTCTTGTGATTATTGGTTTTTCGTTGTGCGAGTTCTTTTGATAAGTCGCCGATGGTGAGGTGCAGATGCTCATCTTCGGATTTGTTTAAAAGATATTGAATTAACGAAGAAGCCGAGCGTCCGGCGCCAATAATTAGTATATTTCTCATGATTTTTTGCAAATAGGTTCCAAAGGTATGAATTTGTTGACATAAAAAAAGCCCACAGTGATGTGAGCTTTTTAATAGGAAGAAGAATTTATTCCAATCCTTCTAGATCTTTTAAATCTTCTTGTTTGGATTCGATTTTCTTTTGTTCAAATTGAACATCTTTTTCCACTTCATCTGGAATCAGACTACGAACAATGATGACTACCAAAATTGCGCCGGCAACAATCAGTAACCATTTTGGCACATTTCTGTTGGTAGCGTCTGATTTCATATAGGCAATTCCTCCAAATACTAAAGACAATCCCACAGGCAAAACACCTAAAGTTCCCATTGGTAAAATGGCGAATACAATTCCAAGAATTGCGAAAATAAAAGCTAAAACAATCAATACTTTTCTCATATTAAATTCCAGTTGCGTTAGTTAATGTTAATTGTCCTGTTCCCACAGGAATGCTAAATTGAATTAATGCAGGTACTTTCGCAGCATCTGCGGTTAAGTAAATGATATTCTTATCGGTTCCTCTTAATTTATTGGTTTTGGCTCCAATCGAGATTTTGTAACATAATTTTTTTCCAAGGTTTCCAGCGTTTACGGTTTCTGTTCCTAGGAATTTCGCGGAAACACCCATTTCCTTTTCGTCAAAAACCACTACAAAACTTTTGATTTGACCTTTTTTAAACTTGCTAAAATCGATGGTTCTCATTTTATATAAAATTGATATTACATCTTGAGTTCCAGCATTTACTTTAAACAAGTTTTTAAATTCAGGCGTATTTTTTTTGTTGACGGTACTTTCAATGGTACGCCCGTCACTTTTAAAAATGTACTTTTCTCTTTTAGTATATTTTCCTTCAAAAATATCCCGTTTGTACAAACTCGGTCTTAAAGTGATAGGGTCAACATACGATTCGTATCGGTCACGAATTTTGAAGAAAGTGTCCCATTTGCTATAAGTCGTGGCTTCACTTGCTAAATGTAAAAGCGTTCTTTTAGACGTTTTTACTGTTTCTGTTTCCATCGTAACTTGCGCTAATTGCGTCATCAATCCACTCATGTTATAGGACGCAGCGTAGATAAATTTCTCTCCAGACTTTACCGCTGTATTGCCTTGAGCGCTGCTATTTAAGCTGACAATTGCTGTTAAAATTAAAAAGATTTTTTTCATTTTTTTTCTGTTTTTTAAGGTGCAAATATACTATTTTTTTGTTAGGAGCTTCATCCCGTTTTCCGCTCTATCTTTTTCCGTTTAAAGAAACCGGAAAAAGGATGCCGCTGCAACCGGGGCTAAAAACAACACAATTTCTTTGACGTCTGATAGATAACAAATACTTTTACCATTTATTATAACAAACAAAATCATGGAAAGAAAAATAGTTCGAATCGCGGCCATTCTCGGTATGTTGGCAATTATTCTTGGGGCGTTTGGCGCGCATGCTTTGAAGAAAGTGTTGACGGTTGAACAATTGGTTACGTTCGAAACTGGAGTGAAGTATCAAATGTACCATGCTTTGTTGCTGCTTTTAGTTGGATTATCTGCACAAGTAAGTGATGTAGCCAAAAAGCGCATTTTCTATTTTGTTGTCACTGGCGTTTTATTCTTTTCAGGATCTATTTATTTATTGGCGACCAATGACTTAACTACATTCGACTTCAAACGGATTGGATTTATTACCCCAATTGGCGGTCTGTTATTGATTGTCGGTTGGATGTGTCTCTTCATCGATTTTTTGAAGAAAAAATCATAATATTTCAAGTTTCTAAATCTAGGTAAAATATTATTTTTACTTTTGTGCTTTAATTCAAACACAACACATTTACATTTCTATGGAGAATTACGCCCAAATTACGAAATCGATTTCGTTGGAAAAGTACGGTATCAAAGACGCAGCGGAAGTTATCTACAATCCATCTTATGACTTTCTATATCAAGAAGAATTAAAGTCAACTTTAGAAGGTTACGAAAAAGGGCAGCTGACAGAATTAGGCGCAGTAAACGTAATGACAGGAGTTTTTACTGGTCGTTCCCCAAAAGACAAATATATCGTTGAAGACAGCATCACAAAGGACACCATTTGGTGGAATTCTGAGAAGGCTGTTAATGACAATAAGCCCATTGCTCAAAACACATGGAATGCACTTAAAGAAACAACAGTCGCGCAATTATCTGGCAAAAGATTGTTTGTTATCGACGCGTTTTGCGGTGCCAATGAGAATACACGTCTAAAAGTTCGTTTTGTCATGGAAGTGGCTTGGCAAGCGCATTTCGTAAAGAATATGTTTATCCGCCCAACGGACGAAGAATTAGAAAATTTTGGCGAACCTGACTTTATTGTGATGAATGCGTCCAAAACTAGTTTTAAAGATTATGCTGCTCACGGATTGAATTCGGAAGTTTATGTTGCCTTCAATCTAACCGAAAAAATCCAATTGATTGGCGGAACTTGGTATGGTGGTGAGATGAAAAAAGGTTTGTTCTCGATGATGAACTATTATTTGCCATTACAAGGAATCGCTTCTATGCATTGTTCAGCCAACAAAGGAAAAGACGGCGATGTGGCAGTTTTCTTTGGATTGTCAGGAACCGGAAAAACAACTTTATCAACTGATCCGAAAAGAGAATTAATTGGTGATGACGAACATGGTTGGGACAATGATGGCGTTTTCAATTTTGAAGGCGGTTGCTATGCTAAAACCATTGATTTGAGTCGCGAAAACGAACCTGATATTTTTGAAGCCATCAAAAAAGACGCTTTATTAGAAAATGTCACGGTAGACGCCAATGGTAAAATTGATTTTAAAGATGGATCTGTGACGCAGAACACGCGTGTCTCTTATCCAATCAATCATATTCACAATATCGTAAAACCTATTTCTAAAGCAGGTCATGCAACCAAAGTAATTTTCTTAACTGCCGATGCTTTTGGTGTAATGCCACCGGTTTCTAAATTAACTCCAGAACAAACTAAATATTACTTTCTTTCTGGGTTTACTGCTAAATTAGCAGGTACTGAAAGAGGTGTAACAGAACCTCAACCTACTTTTTCTGCTTGTTTTGGAAAAGCTTTCTTGTCCTTGCATCCAACCAAGTATGGAGAAGAATTGGTGAAGAAAATGGAACAACATAATGCAAAAGCCTACATGGTCAATACAGGTTGGAACGGAACTGGAAAGCGAATTTCAATAAAAGATACACGTGCTATTATCGATGCGATTTTAGACGGTTCTATTGAAAAAGCAGAAACCAAAGTAATTCCAGTTTTTGATTTTGAGGTGCCAACAGCGCTTCACGACGTAGACGCTTCGATTCTTGATCCTAGAGATACTTATGAGAACGTTTCGGAATGGAATACCAAAGCAGAAGATTTAGCGTCGAGATTTATTGCAAATTTCAAACAATATGCGGACAATGCTGAGGGACAAAACTTAGTTAATGCAGGTCCTAAAAATTAGCGAATTATTTGTCCATTTGCCATTTATAAGTCGATTTTTGAATTAAATGCAGTCATTTTATTCAAAAATCGACTTTTTCTTTAATAAAGATTGTTCAGAACTAAAACGTTTTCTGGTTTCAGATTAGGAAAATTATACCTTAATAATTAAGAATACGTGTATTATTGAAGCTAGATTTTGTCATTTCATCAAATCGTCTCTGCTGCGTTACATTGTAGCATAGAATTTATTTACTTTGTCCCATAACATTAAAAATGAAATAGTTATGTCAGTAAAGAAACAATTTATAAAAACGAAACCTGTTTGCAAAGTAACTTTTACAGTAGAAGCGAAAGAGGCAAATAACGCTGCAGTTGTTGGAGATTTTAACAACTGGAACCCAAAAGAAGGGGAAATGAGCAAACTTAAAAACGGTACTTTTAAAGGTGTTTTCGATGTTACTAAAGATTCTTCTTATGAGTTCAAATATGTAATTGATGGTGCTTTTGTAAATGAAGTAGAAGCAGACTCATACAGATATAATGAATTTGCAGGTGCTGAAAACAGCGTATTGGAAGTTTAGTTTTATCAATAAATATTAAAAGTCGCTCTCGTAGCGACTTTTTTTTTATCTAATTTTTTCTCCTGTTTTATAGATTGGATAAGAAACTCAAATTGCTATTGCTTTCAAGTTCAATAGGTTCTTTATTTTGTCGAAACAACCGTGCTGGCAGGTTTCCTTTAAGCAATATTTCTTCTCCTTTTACTTCCAACCAACTGCCTTCTCGTAAGCCCAAAACGGGAACTGAATTGAAGGCGTGAAATTCTTTGATGCGCGTTTCTCTCGTTTCTCCCATATGGGTAGATTGCAAATCTGCATCAAGATAATGCGGATTCAAATTAAATGGAATCATGCCCAACGTCTGAAAACTTGGTGGATAAATGATGGGCATGTCATTGGTTGTTTGCATCGTTAATCCAGTGATATTACTACCTGCACTAGTTCCAAGGTACGGAGTTCCGTTTTTTAGGGTTTCTGCAAGAACGTCCATTATTTTGTTTTTATACAATTGAAAAACCAAAAGAAAGGTATTTCCGCCTCCCGTAAAAATGCCTTCTGCTTCTTTTATAGCTGCTATAGGATCATCAAATTCGTGAATGCCTTTCACTCCGATATTGATTGCAGTAAATGCACTTCGAACTTTTTCAGTGTATTCCTCATAAGAAATGCCACCTGGTCGCGCATACGGAATGAAAACAATAGACTTGCAGTTTTCAAAATGGGATTTCAAAATGGGCAAAATATAAGTGAGATAGCCTCCGCCATGCAGTGTCGATGTACTTGCAATAATTAGATTTTTCATACAATATTCATTAATGGTGCTAAAGATAAAAAGCTTTTCCATTCAATTAGAAACTATGGGTTCCTAAAATTAACATAGACTTACGAATATGTTGGCAAACAATTGGGATTGCCGATGCTTATTTTTGTTTTCACTCATAAATTGTTTGAGATCTAATAGAATAAATGGTTGTAATTGCTCAGAAAGCAGGGATAAATCACTAGCTTTGTTAGTAGTTGAAAATTGATTTTCTAGTTTGATTTTCAACTTTCAATAAACAGATATTCTAACTTAAATGGCTGCATTATGAAAAGAACTTTCGGAATTTTTGCCTTACTTATTTTGACTCATATGGCTTACGCACAGGAATTGTCGAGAAGAATAGTTCATGGTCAGGCAGTAAACGATTCGATTAAAGTCGAGAATGTCATTGTTTTTAACGTAAGCGCTAAAGTAGGTGCTGTCGTTAAGGCGACTGGCTATTTCGATATCAAAGCTAGAGAAAACGATACTTTGGTTTTTTCGAGTTTACTTTTTAAGTCGAAAAGAATCGTATTGTCGGAGGCCGATATTAAAGCAGCAGAAATCAAAGTGAGATTACAAACATTCACCAATCAATTGGCGGAGGTGATTATCGAATCTAACAAAAATGTCACACCCATCAAAGGCAATAAGCAAGATATCGTTGATAAGAAATACGTTGATGATGCGCAATCTTCCCCAAAAAACACAGTGATGCCAACGAATGTGACCGAAAACGGAATGGACTTCGTTCGCATGTATAAAGATGTCATGAGATTGATCAGAAAAAACAATCCCAATAAGAATGACTTAACGTCCTCTACTACATTTACTGAATTAGTGATGAAAAAAATAAAGTACTCGTTTTTTAACAGCACTTTGAAACTTCAAGACGATGAAATCAAACTTTTTTTGCTCTACTGTGAAAACGACTCAAAAGTGGAAAAGGTCATGAAATCGAAATCTGAATTTGAATTGATGGATTTTTTAATTGAGGAAAATATTGACTTTAAGAAATTGACAGCTTTAGAAAAAAAATAGATATTCATTGACATTGCGAACCCTTTTCACCTTCCTCTTCTTCTTGTGTATTCAAGTAGTGTTCCCACAGAAATTGCTGTCGGGAAAAGTAATGGTTGAAGGTGCCGTAACTGAAAACGTCAACATTACTAATGTTGCTAACAATGCATCCGTATCTACTAATCAAGAAGGCACTTTTTCAATACCAGTAAATATTGGTGACGCCTTGGTATTTTCCGCCGTAAATCTAGAAACAAAGAGAAAAGTGATTGCCGCTGAAGACTTAACTGATGCCTTTATGATTGTCAAGATGAGCGCTAGTATCACTCCATTAAACGAAGTTAAAGTCAATGAAAATACTGGTATTACTGCAGAAAACTTAGGTATCATTCCACAAGGTCAAAAAAAATACTCGCCAGCTGAACGGCTGGTTCATGAAGCCACAACCGGCGGTGGATTGGTCCCGCTTAACCCAATTCTAAATGCCATTTCCGGACGGACAACCATGCTCAAAAAGGAAGTAGTTGCGGAAAAAAAAGAGCGATTGCTATTGCGGCTAGATGGATGGTTTGAGGAAAAATTTTACACAAATTCTCTTAAAATACCGCAAGAATATGTCAAAGGTTTTCATTATTTTTTAATTGAAGACAACGATTTTGTCCGCGCTTTGAAAGCAAAAAACAAAACACTTACAAAGTTCCTCATGAGTAAGTTAGCCTTGAATTATAAGGAATCAATTTCGATACCATAGAAATCACTATTTTTGACGTATGAGAAGAATCGGTGTTATCTGTTTTTTATTATTTATTACGCTTAGTTCTTTTACTATTCACAAGTTTTATATCGCTATTTACCAAATTAACTTTGTTCCAGACAAGAAGCGAATTGAGATTACTTCTAGAATTTTTGTAGATGATTTGAACGCTGCGTTAGAAAAACGCTTCAAAGTTAAAACGCACATTGGAGATGCCACAGAAACGACTGATGACGTTTCTAAAATGAACCAATATCTTCTGGAACATTTCAAAATCAAAGTAAACGGCGCGTCAAAAAACATCATTTTTATAAGCAAAGAAATGGAAAGCAACGTTGTCGTTGGCTATTATAAAATTGTCGAAGTTTCCAACGTCAAATCAATCTACGTTGAAAACAAATCGCTAATGGAGGTTTTCTCCGAACAGCAAAATATCATCCAAACAAACATCAATCGAAAAAAACAAAGTTTGTTATTAACTGCGGATAATTGGAGCGGGGTGTTAAAATAGGTTCAAATCGAAAGTGCTCTAAAAAAAAACTTTATTTTTAGCGCTTTAATAGCAAATTTTATGAATAAAACGACATTTTTTAGTTTAGTGATTTTGACATTTTTTGTTTCGATTAATGCACAAGAGGTGGCAAAGCCAAAGCAAAAGGGACATGTTGACGAAAATAAATTCAGACAAATGTATGATTTGCTGGCGACACCTAATACCTACAGGACAGCATCAGGAGCGCCCGGTCCGGATTATTACCAGCAGCAAGCCGACTACAAAATTGACGTTGAACTCGATGATAAAAATACAAAACTATATGGTGTCGAAACGGTTACTTACACCAATAACGCCAAAGAATCTTTAGATTACTTATGGATGCAGTTGGATCAAAATATAGCAGCGCGTACTTCTAAAACGCCATTAGTTGATAGCAATACGACCGATCCCGCGATGAGCACACAAGCTTTTTCTCGAAAGTACTTGGAAGAAAAGTTTGATGGCGGATTTAAAATTGACTATGTTAAAGACATCAAAGGAAATCCAATTTCGTATACTATAAACGAAACCATGATGCGAATCAATTTGGCAAAACCTTTAGCTCATGGTGAGAAGATGGTTTTGAATATCAAATGGAATTATAACATCAATAATTATATGCTTGATGGAGGTCGGTCTGGTTATGAGCACTTTGAAGACGGCAACAATTTATATGTATTGGCGCAATTTTATCCAAGAATGGCAGTCTATAATGATGTAGAAGGATGGCAAAATATGCAATTCTGGGGAAGCGGTGAATTCGCCTTGCCGTTTGGGAATTTTGAAGTTAATATAACAGTTCCCGCAGACCATATTATGGAAGCGACAGGCGTATTGCAAAATAGAGCTGAGGTGTTTACTGCTGAACAAGTAAAAAGATATGCGTTGGCAGAAAAGAGTTACGACAAACCGGTAATTATTGTAACCCAAGCAGAAGCGCAAGTGGCAGAAAAGGGATTTTCAACACAGAAAAAAACATGGAAATTTAAGGCTGAAAATGTACGTGATTTCGGAATCTCTACTTCTAGAAAGTTTATTTTAGATGCTATGGCAGTAAAGTTTGGAGAAAGAAATGTGATGGCGGTTTCCCTGTATCCGAAAGAAGGAAATCCGCTTTGGGAACAGTATTCTACAAGAGCAGTTGCACATACTTTGAAAAGTTATTCAAGTTACACTTTTGATTATCCTTACCCGAAGGCAGTGTCAGTAAATGCTCGCGACCAAGGAATGGAATATCCCATGATTTGCTGGAATTTCGGACGTCCAGATACTGATGGTAAGTATTCTGACCGTGTAAAATACGGGATGTTAGGGGTGATTATTCACGAAGTAGGGCACAACTTTTTTCCGATGATTGTCAATTCTGACGAGCGTCAATGGACTTGGATGGATGAAGGTTTAAATACCTTTATGGAATATTTGGCGGAAATTTCATTTGACCCAAATTTCCCAGCAGATCGCGGCCCAGCGAAAACCATTGTACCTTATATGAGTGGTGATCAATCGAAGATAGATCCCATAATGACCAATTCCGAAAGCATCAAACAATTCGGGAATAATGCATATGGGAAACCTGCTGTAGGGTTAAATATTTTGCGTGAAACCATTATGGGTCATGACTTGTTCGATTATGCTTTTAAAACTTATGCAAATCGATGGAAATTCAAACATCCGACACCGGAAGATTTCTTTAGAACTATGGAAGACGCTTCGGCAGTCGACTTAGATTGGTTCATTCGAGGATGGTTTTATACTACAGATTATAATGATATTGGTATAAAGGAAGTCAAAAAGTACTTTGTTTCTAATACGCCATCTAAAGAAGTAACAGAATTTCTGGCTAAACGGAAAAGAAGAAGATCTGGAGTTGATGGACCAATGGTTTATATGATTGCAGAAGGCACTGAAGATTACAAACCAGAAATGAATAAGCCTTTTGAAATCAAAGAGATTAAGAATCTAGATGAATACATTCAGGCGACTTTTAGTAAAGAAGAACAAGCCAAATTGAATAGTCCAAAGTATTTTTTCCAAGTAACATTCGACAAACCAGGCGGATTGGTTATGCCGATTATAGTTGAAATCACTTTTGAAGACGGAACTGTTGAAAATTATAAATTCCCAGCGCAAATTTGGCGAATGAATGATAACGAGGTTTCTAGGACCTTTGCTACTCAAAAGGCGATTACCAAAATTGTTGTTGATCCTAAATTAGAAACAGCAGATATTGATATGTCCAACAATACTTGGCCGAAACAAGAAGTGAAGTCGAAATTTGATTAGGAAGAATTTAAGAATTTAGTTAAAGGTACTTCTATTTTACTTGTTAACTTTGCAAAAAATAAACGTAGTATGTTTGGAATTGGCGGCGGTGAATTGGTTTTAATTCTTTTTATCATGTTGATGCTTTTCGGGGCAGAGAAAATACCTGAAATTGCACGAACCATGGGTAAGATTATGGCGCAATTAAAAAATGCTACAAATGATATCAAAAGCGAAATTCAAAAAAGTGCAGAAAGTAACGGTTTAGACAAAACGTTTCAAGAAATGCATGGGAATTTCAATGATCTTTCTCAAAATATCACTTCAGAAATCAATAAGGCAAAAACGAAATTACTCGAAGAAACGCCAAAAGTTGAAGTAGCAGAAGATATCGAATTAATAGAAGGACCAGTAAAACGTCAAAAATAAATGCTGGATAAGATAGTAGCATTCGACAAGCAATTGTTCGTTTTTTTAAACGGATTAGGATCTGAAACCTTCGATGGCTACTGGCTTTTGATCACCAAACAAATATACTGGACACCGCTTTTTCTGCTGGTTTTGTTTATTCTGCAAAAAAGAATTGGCTGGAAACAAACCGGAATTGTGCTATTGTTTTTGGCATTCTTGATTCTCGTATCAGATCAAGTGGCCAATCTTTTCAAAAATAGTGTGCAACGATTGCGACCTTGCAATGATCCTGAGATTAAAGATATTATTCGAATTGTAAAAGACAGTAAGTCTTTTAGTTTTTTCTCTGGACACGCAGTCAATTCGATGGGATGTACAGTTTTTGTATTTCTGCTTTTCAAGAAGCATTTCAAATATCCGTATTTACTCTTCTTGTTTCCATTGATTTTTGCATACAGCAGAATCTATCTCGGCTTGCATTTCCCGCTTGATATCCTTACAGGCTATGTTTTTGGGATATTTTTCGGATTCTTATTTTTCAAACTGCATCAGTATCTACAACCCAAGTACTTTGCCATTTCGTAATCGACAAGTCATATAAAATTGGTGTCCAATAGCTCGTTTTTCATCGTAGTCGGTTTCTATTAATGTATTGGTATTCATTCTTTTTTCATACGTTTGTGGGAAATCCAATACAATGAATACAGAAAAACCCTTAGTCTTAGTAAAGTTACTACATCAACTTCTGTCAGAAACTGACAAAATGAAAGTGGGTCAAGCCTATATCGCAGTCATCGAGGAAATGAAGCGCATTACTTTTGTAGAAGGTGGGAACAATCCTTATTCAAACTTGGTTTACAAACATCTGATTCAACTTTCTATCAAAGATTTTATTCACGCAGGTCGTTCCGAAGCCAGCGCAAAAGTGGTCATTGATGTCATTGAAGTCATTGCTACTGCAGATATAGTTTCGTAGTTTTTTCTAAAGCACGCGACTTACCGTCAATCCATCTCTTATAGGAAGCAAAACGGTTTCAACTCGAGAGTCTTTTTTTAGATGTGCATTGTATTCTACCAATACTTTTGTGCTCACATCATTTGGCTCCAAAGGCTCTACTACTTTGCCACTCCACAGCACGTTGTCCGACAAGATGATACCGCCACGATTCATTTTTGGGACAATCAATTCATAGTAGTTGAGGTAGTTTTCTTTATCTGCATCTATAAATACCAAATCAAATTTTAAATCCAAGGTTGGGATGATATCGATTGCTTCTCCTAAGTGCTGAACGATTTGGTTTCCCCAAGGCGATTTGTCGAAGTATTTCCGCTGAAAATCAACCAATTCTTCTTTGATGTCAATGGTGTGCAGTAAACCATGCTCTCGCATTCCTTCGCACAAACACAAAGCCGAATAACCTGTATAAGTACCAATTTCTAGAATGTTTGTCGGATGAATCAATTTAGAAAGCATACTCAAAACTCTTCCTTGAAAATGTCCACTCAACATTCGAGGCAGTAAAATTTTTTGATACGTTTCTTTATTCAGAGCTGCTAACAATTCAGGTTCTTTTTCGGAATGGCGCTCTATATAGTCTTCTAATTCTTCGGAAATAAAGTGCATGATAACTGTTTTTGGCAAAGTTATCAAAATATCAAAACGGCACACGAGCATTTATGCTAAGGGATGAAATAATTCGATAAATAGTCGTTAAATTTGCGCCATGCAAATCGAGAAGAAAGACATACGCGCTTTATCAAAAGAACAACTTAGAGACTTTTTTGTTTCGAATGGCGATCAATCATTTCGTGGAAACCAAGTCTATGAATGGCTTTGGAGCAAAGGCGCACACCGATTTGAAGATATGACTAATGTGTCAAAGGCAACGCGATTGATGCTCGAAGAACATTTTGTAATCAACCACATCAAAGTGGATCAAATGCAACGAAGCGAAGACGGAACGGTGAAGAACGCAGTCCGTTTGCACGATGGTCTAGTAGTTGAGTCTGTCCTAATTCCAACAAACACAAGAACTACCGCCTGTGTTTCGAGTCAAGTGGGTTGCAGTTTGGATTGTAATTTTTGCGCTACAGCAAGACTCAAAAGAATGCGTAATTTAGAGCCAGCTGAAATTTATGATCAAGTCGTTGCAATTGATAAAGAAAGTCGCTTATACTATAATCATCCACTGTCGAATATAGTTTTTATGGGAATGGGCGAGCCTTTAATGAATTACAACAATGTTCTCAAAGCCATCGAAATGATTACCTCTGACGAAGGTTTAGGTATGTCACCCAAAAGGATTACGGTCTCCACTTCTGGTGTTCCGAAAATGATTAAAAAGTTAGCAGATGATGAGGTGAAGTTTAAGTTAGCAGTTTCTTTGCATTCTGCTATTGATGACATTCGATCTCGAATTATGCCATTTAGCACTAATTTTCCCTTAGCAGATTTGCGGGAATCGTTAGAATATTGGTATCAAAAAACTAAGAGTAAAATAACCTACGAATACGTCGTTTGGAAAGATATCAACGACAACAAAGCTTCCGTAGATGCATTGGTAAAATTCTGCAAATATGTTCCGTGTAAAGTCAACCTAATCGAATACAATCCAATTGATGACGGAGAATTCCAACAAGCGTCCGACGAATCGATTGACGCCTATATCGGTGCTTTAGAGGCAAATGGGATTGTGGCCAAAGTTAGAAGAAGTCGCGGAAAAGACATTGATGCTGCCTGCGGTCAATTGGCAAATAAAGAAGCATAAAAAAAACGCCTCAAGTTGGAGACGTTTTTCTTTTAATATGAATTTGACTGCCTTAGTTTCCTATAACAATATTGTACGAATTTCCATTGATTGTAAACACTGCTAAATTATCGCATTCACCCGTTCCGTAATCTAATGTAGCTGTGTTCCCATTTCTTTCAAAAGTGATAATGCCTTGCACTAATAATGGTTTATTTACTTGTCTGCAGCTCATTTTTACTAGTAATGGTGTTGTAATCGTGCTAGTCTGGATATTTGAATTTGGAAAAGTAGTTGTCCAATTTCCGGTTACTTGGTAAACATTATCTAGTAAAATATTTGGAGTATCAAATCCAGCAATTATTGTTCTGGTTCTAGTTCCAACTCTGTAAAATTCTCGGTTATCAGGGAACTTTGCGGTCATGTCCATATCCATCACGACCGTCGGAATTTGCGTCTGGGTATCCAACGTTCTTGTAAATGTTTTGTTTCCAGTTAGTGTAATTTGATTGTGTTTAAAGTTTACAAATTCGTATCTAATTGTATGCGTTGTTGCGCCTGGGTTATATGTAAATGTGACAATAATGGTGCCCTGTACTACGTTCCCATTTGCTAACGTACAACTATTATTTTCGTCTCCAAAAGTTATTGTTTTGGTTACTTCAGTACCTGGAGTTAACGGAGTTCCAAATGCTGGATTTCTTTCTACCGTGGCGCAGTCTGGTAAATTGGAACTTGCTGGGGCTTCAGAATATCTTCCTTCAGCGCTGTTTTGAGTTTCGTTAAATTGTCCTTCGACGATATCAGCAACATCGTCATTAGCCAAATCTATTTTTGAATTCACTTTTGCTTCGTCAGAACTAAAAGCGGACGATGCTTGCTTGTTGTCATCTTTACTGCAACCAACCATCGAAAGAATGGCGATAAATCCTAATGCTAAAATTTTTGTTTTCATGATTGTTGTTTTTAAAAGTTTGGGTTTTGGACTTCCTCGTTTTGAGATAGTTTAATTCCGATAGTAAAAATATTAAATTTTAACTTTTAAATCTCTGCAACTTAATACTATCTTTGAATTTCAATGAATATCATTTCGCAAATAAAACAGCCCATCCATCAAGAAATGGAACTTTTTGAGAAAAAGTTCTACGATTCGATGACTTCAAAAGTGGCACTGCTCAATAGAATTACCTATTATATCGTAAATCGAAAGGGAAAACAAATGCGTCCTATGTTTGTTTTTCTTACCGCTAAAATGTTGAATAACGGTGTGGTCAACGAACGAACGTATCGCGGAGCTTCCGTCATTGAACTAATTCATACGGCCACTTTAGTGCATGATGACGTTGTTGATGATAGCAATAGAAGACGAGGATTCTTCTCTATCAATGCGCTTTGGAAAAACAAGATTGCCGTTTTAGTCGGCGATTATTTACTTTCAAAGGGTTTGCTACTTTCTATTGATAATGGCGATTTTGATTTGCTTAAAATTATCTCAGTCGCCGTGCGCGAAATGAGCGAAGGGGAACTACTTCAAATAGAAAAAGCCCGTCGATTAGATATCATCGAAGATATTTACTACGAAATTATTCGAAAGAAAACGGCCACGCTAATTGCGTCTTGTTGTGCACTTGGAGCTAAATCAGTAAATGAGGATGAAGCGCAATTAGAAACCATGAGAAAGTTTGGAGAACTAATCGGAATGGCATTTCAAATCAAAGATGATTTATTCGATTATACGGAAGACGCGATTGGAAAACCAACTGGTATTGATATCAAAGAACAAAAAATGACCTTGCCGTTAATTTATGTGATTAATAATTGCAGTGCGAAAGAGAAATCTTGGTTAATCAATTCTATCAAAAACCACAATAAAGACAAAAAGCGTGTGAAAGAAGTCATCGCTTTCGTAAAAACCCAAAACGGACTCGCGTACGCAGAACAGAAAATGATCGAATTTCAACAAGAAGCGATTCAATTACTACAAAAATTCCCCGATTCCGACTACAAAGCTTCCTTATTGTTGATGGTTAATTATGTAATTGAAAGAAAAATTTAATTTTTTTTCACTTATAAATCACTGTAAAATAGTAAATTAAAAAATATTTTTGTTTTTTTTTAAGGAACGTGCAACCAATCGCTACACTTGTGCGTCTATGCTAACAGTAACACTTTACAAAAGGTTTTGAAAATAATCGATTTACATCAAGAAGAGAAAAACAGAATTCAACTGGCAGTCGAAAACAATCGTCAAGCGCAACAGTTGATTTATGCTAAATATGCTCCCAAAATGTTAAGTGTTTGCCGTCAATATGTAAAAGATATTCATCATGCAGAAGACGTCATGATTACCGCCTTTATGAAAGTGTTTACCAGCCTGAAGAATTTTGAACATAAAGGCAGTTTTGAAGGTTGGATTCGCCGCATCATGGTCAACGAATGTATTTCTTATATCAGAGCCAACAAGAAAGTTAGTTTCTTAGAAGAAGAAAGTTATAAAGAAGAAAGCGCCAACGGCACCGAGAGTCAATTCAATGTCGAAGAAATTCAGTTTCTTATAGATACTTTGCCAGATGGCTATAAAATGGTTTTCAATTTGTACGCTATCGAAGGTTACAAACACCAAGAAATAGCAGCGTTGCTTTCTATTAACGAAGGAACATCCAAATCGCAATTGTCACATGCTAGAAGAATATTGCAAAACGAAATCAGTAAGTTAAAATCACACCAAAATGGGACTAAATAAATTAGAGAAAGAAATTAAAAGTCAACTTGATCAACGAGAAATCAAACCGTCGCCAGCTGCTTGGGATCGATTGGATGCGATGTTAACGGTTGGAGAAGAGAAAAAAGTAAAACCAATATATAACTGGATTTACATCGCGGCAAGTATTATCGGATTTCTAGCTATTGGCTATGTGTTTTTTAGCAATCCAGCAGAATTAGTAGATGTGAAAAGAACGGAAGTTGTAGATATTAATGTGGCTAAACCTACAAACGATTCCATCAATAAAGAGCCACAAACTCCAATTCAAGTTCAAAAAGAAACCGAAGTAATTGCAGACAATCAATTGGCGATGCCAAAAAAGAACTCAGCAATTTTACCTTCTCAAAAAATCAATAAGCAAATTAATGTTCCCCAAAATCAAATTGCTCAAACTTCAAACACAAACAGAAATACTGTAGAACAACAAATCGAAAAATCAATCAACACCCGAGAGCCTAGCTCGAATTGGCGAAGCAATCAAAAAACGAATGAAATCAACCAAACTTCACCAAATCCAATCACCAACGAATCACAAATTGCCGAAGTCACATCAAAAGCAAATAATCCGACCGTCAAAGTAAACGCTTCCAATTTGCTTTCTGAAGTCGACAACGAACTAGAGGTTTCTTTTCGCGAGAAAGTAATCCGAAAAATCGATAAAAATTACAAAACCGTAAAAGTGGCACTCGCCAATCGCAATCAACAATAAAAACAATCGACAATAAAAACAATCATCAATCAAAAAACGTAACAATCATGAGAAATTTTACCTTTTATTTAGCCGGATTTTTAATCCTATTCTTAACACAAGTCTATGGTCAAGAAACGTTCGAATCTCGAGCTAAGACAATCGCCATCAAGATTGAAAGTGCCACCAAAGAAGAAAAACTAGCACTCAAAAACGAAGTCGAAGCAGTCAACATCGAACTAGAAAAAAACCAAATCACCAAAGAGCAAGCCGACGAGAAGAAAGCAAAACTAGCAGAAGTTAGAGCCAAAAATATAGAAACAAGAGTTGCCGAGGTTCAAAAAGAACTCAATAGCTTAGTGCAAGAAAAAGTAGATGGTAAGATTGCAGAAAGCGATTCTTCACGGACTTTTATTTTTCACTTCGATCCCAAAAAATACAAAGGATACAAAAACGGCGAAAGCAGAACAACCTCACAATTCGTATTCGCTTTCGGGCTCAACAATCTCGCGACCAACAAAGCCGTTGCCAATTCCGATTATCGCTATTGGGGCTCGCATTTCTACGAATGGGGCGTTACTTGGAACACGCGAATCCTCAAAAACAACAACCTCTTGCACGCCAAATACGGAATGTCTTTAATGTACAACAACTTGCGCCCAACTGAAAACCGCTTATTTGTAGAAAATGGCAACCAAACCAACCTCGAAGTCAGCGCAACGCATCTCAGCGATTCCCGTTTTCGAAACGTCTATTTGGTTGTTCCAATGCACCTAGAATTCGACTTTTCAGGGAAAACACAAAAAGACGATAAAACCATTTTTAGAACGCATCAATCGTTTCGTGTTGGACTTGGTGGTTACGTCGGCGGTAACATCAAATCAAAACAAATTCTGTGTTACGAAGACGAAAATGGCAACGACGTAAGACAAAAATCAAAAGGAGACTACAATGTCAATGATTTTATCTACGGCGCCAGCGCTTATATCGGTTATAAATCGTTGAGTTTATACGCGAAGTACGATTTAAGTCCATTGTTCAGACATAATGTCGTTGATCAAAATAATGTGTCACTTGGACTCCGATTCGATTTCAACTAAAATGTTCAACCTTGTTTATATGTCAAAGAAGCACTTCGAAAGAGGTGCTTTTTTTATTAGGAGCCGGGAACCTGCTGTCCACTTTATCTTTTTTGTTCATCATCCAAATCATCGCGTTTGTCGCCCAGAGCGCAGTCGAGAAGTCAATTGTTTTTTCGAAGCAAAAAAGGATGCCGTTCCCATCAGGGCTAGGGAAATCCGTCATAATCAACACTAATCTCAACCGATAACAGATAACTCACAACGGACAACCGACAACTGCCCAACATCCGCAAAAAATTCCTAACTTTGACGCTTTCCTGAATTTCAAATTGCAACAACCTTTGATCTCAAAATCATCCATAGATACCGTATTCGAAACCGCTCGCGTTGAAGAGGTCATCGGCGATTTTGTGCAACTCAAACGAGCCGGAAGCAACTTCAAAGGATTGAGTCCATTTTCGGATGAACGTTCGCCATCGTTTATGGTGTCGCCCGTCAAACAAATCTGGAAAGATTTTAGTTCCGGAAAAGGGGGAAATGCAGTAGCATTCTTGATGGAGCACGAGCATTTTACCTATCCAGAAGCGATTCGCTATTTGGCCCGAAAATACAACATCGAATTAGAAGAAACTGAGCAAACGCAAGAAGAAAAAGCCAATACAGATATAAAAGAAAGTATGTTTTTGGTGTCTGAATTTGCCAAGAATTATTTTCAAGACACACTTCTAAATTCTGATGAAGGCAAAGCCATCGGCTATTCCTATTTTAAAGAAAGAGGTTTTACGAACGAGACCATCAAGAAGTTCGCTTTAGGCTATTCGCCCGAACAATGGGATGCTTTTTCAAAAGAAGCTTTGGGCAAAGGATTTAAACTAGAATTCCTCGAAAGCGTTGGATTGACGATTGTCAAAGAAGAACGTTTGATAGATCGTTTTAGAGGTCGAGTGATGTTTCCCATTCACAGTATGTCCGGCAGAATTTTAGGCTTCGGCGGTCGAATTCTAACCAACGATAAGAAAGCTGCCAAATATGTCAATTCTCCTGAAAGCGAAATTTACCATAAAAGTAAAGTGCTCTACGGAATTTATTACGCCAAACAAGCCATCGCCAAACAAAACAACTGCTTTTTAGTTGAAGGTTACACAGACGTCATTCAATTTCACCAAGCCGGAATCGAAAATGTGGTCGCATCCTCAGGAACAGCACTTACGCCAGATCAAATCCGTCTCATTAATCGACTTACTAAAAACATTACGGTGCTTTATGATGGCGACGCCGCAGGATTGCGCGCCTCCATCCGAGGAATCGATTTGATTCTAGAAGAAGGCATGAACGTCCGCGTTTGTACTTTCCCAGAAGGAGAAGATCCGGATAGTTTTGCCAAGAAAACTTCTTACGAAGATTTGGTCTTGTATCTTGAGGAAAATGCCAGAGATTTTATTCAGTTTAAAGCTTCATTGCTAATGAATGAAGCTCAAAATGATCCCATCAAGAAAGCCGATTTGATTCGAGATATGGTAACTAGTATATCTAAAATACCAGATCGCATCAAAAGAGAAATCTATATCCAAGAGTGTTCCCGTATCATGGATATTTCGGAACAAGTACTGCTCAATACATTGGCGCAATTGGTCCAGAAAGACCTAACTGAAGCGGGTAAAAAGGTCAAACAAGAACAGAAAGCTTTTGAAATTGTCAAGAACGAAAATCCAATTGCAGTCCAAAAGGTAGATGTCCTCTACGAATTGGAACGGAAAATTATTGAAATCCTTTTGCTTTACGGGGATAAAACCGAAGAATTCGAAGATGTCATGCTAAAAGCAAATGAAGAAGGCGAACTAGATGAGGTCTCTGAAAGAAAAGAATATAAAGTTTTTCAGCGAATTTATCTGAGCTTGCAAGAAGACGAAATTGAATTGGCCAACCCAATGTTTTTGGGAATTTACAACCAATTGATACAATATTTTCTACAAAATGAAGTATTCAATTTAGAAGATTACCTGATGCATCTTTCTCCAGAATTTGCCCAAGAAGTGACAAATATCATCATGGAAAATGAACTCAATGAACTCAGCAATTGGGAAGGTAGAAATGTGTTTGTAAAAATGAAAGATGTCACGACTGCCCAATATGTGTCCGAAACCATCTTAAGTATTCGTTGGTTTTTAGTGTGTCAATTGGTCGAAGAATTAAAGCAAACATTATCAAAAGAAATCGATGCAGACAATTCAGAACACTTGCGAATGACCATGGATTACAATGGATTGATCAATTCATTTTCAAAAAAACTAGGAAGAGTTTTGTCTCGTTATAGTTAGACGATTTCTAACGTTTTTGCTTTATTCACCAAATCCACCAAATTGGTAACGTTCAATTTAGTGAGCAACCGCAGTTTATAAGTACTGATGGTTTTTTCATTCAAACCTAAAATAGAAGAAATTTCATTGTTTTTCTTACCGCTGCTCAAATAACGCAACACCTCAATTTCACGATTAGAAAGTTTGCGATACAATCTTTCACTTTTGTTTTGCTTAGCAATCAAAGCTAGATTTTTCTTGATGGTGTCATTCAATATGGTTTGACCTTGAAAAACACGGATGATGGC
>CANHEA010000002.1 GCA_947459635.1 Flavobacteriaceae bacterium
AACCATTTCCTTGGAAGGATTCGATGGTCGAATTGAGCCATTTAATGAACTAATTCACTACATCCGACCACATAAAGGTCAAATAGTAACTGCTAAAAGAGTAACAGATTTTTTAGAAGGAAGTCAGATTATTAGTCAAAAAAAGGAGCATGTTCAAGACCCATATTCTTTTAGATGTATTCCGCAAGTGCACGGCGCATCAAAAGACGCAATTGATTACGCCAAACGGGTCTTTAAAACCGAAATTAATTCTGTTACAGACAATCCCAATATCTTTAGAGAGAGTGATCAAATTATTTCTGGAGGAAATTTTCATGGTCAACCATTGGCTATTGCTTTGGATTTCTTAGCCATTGCACTTGCTGAATTGGGTAGTATTTCAGAAAGAAGAACTTATCAATTGATTAGTGGAACCAGAGGATTACCGGCATTTCTTGTGGACAATCCAGGTTTAAATTCTGGATTTATGATTCCACAATATACCGCAGCAAGTATCGCTAGTCAGAATAAACAATTAGCGACGCCGGCAAGTGTAGATAGCATCGTGTCATCGAATGGACAAGAAGATCACGTTAGCATGGGCGCAAATGCCGCAACAAAATGTTTGCGCGTAATGGAGAATTTAGAGCGTATTTTAGCTATTGAACTGATGAACGCCTCTCAAGCAGTTGAGTTTAGAAGGCCGCTTCAATCTAGCGATTTTATTGAGTTGTTTCTTAAGTCGTATCGTGAAGAAGTTCCTTTGGTTAAAGAAGACCGAATTTTGCACTATGATATCGAAAATTCGATTGCTTTTTTGAACAGTTTTATCTTGGATGAAAGTGTTCTTGAGTAAATTCTAATTCCCCAGATTGCCCAAAGTTTTATGGATTTTTCGCTTGTGATGTGTTTGACGTAGCATGTCGTTTCCAGAAATGATACTGATATTACCATCAACTTCGAACATCGCTAGCTTTACATCTTTAAAATATTCAACGCCGTGTTCACGCATGGCTTCCTGTAACTCTTCTGATGTAATTCCCAAACCAGCCAGCGTTTTGAATTCAATCTTACCATCATGAATTAGTATTTGAGGTTTATCATTTACAAGGTCGCCGATGAATTTAATTCTTAAAATAAACTTCTTGAAAATGTAGTTCATAACGAAAAGGGAAAATGCCGCGGCAATTCCACCTGTTAACGTAGTATTGGCTCCTACCATTGCATTTTGAACCGAGTTGCTTATTAATAGCACCAAGATAATATCGGCTGAATTTAATTGTGATAATTCTTTTTTGCCGAAAATACGTAATGCAATAACCATAAAAAGGTATACTACAACAGAACGAACGACAACATCCAAATAGGAATTCATATAGACCAATTATATTTTTCTAAGCAACATTGTAGTATGCATGCACGAGTACAGATCAGAGAGGTTGGTGCAGTTCCAATCTTTATTGACCATTTTCGCAATTACTCTTGATTTGTAAGCATCATTTAGTGGAAGTAAATTAAGGAATACTCCATATTTACTTTTACCAAGAACACCTCTCATTTCTTCAATTTTGAAGTTGGTGTTGATTTTATTCAAAACTGCTTTGGTAAAGGGCCATTCCCAATCTTTATCACTTTGAAATGGTCTGTACAACGTTCTAAGAACCTTTATTGGAAAGCTAGTTTCAAGCGGATCGTACGAAATGATCACACCGTTTGTGCTAAGTTTTTCTTTTAGTTTAGAAACAAGTACGTCGAAGTTTTCAAAATGATGCAAAACACCATATGCGTATATAATATCAAAATTATTATGATGAAATTCTGGAGAAAGAAAATCAACCGCAATGGCTTTTGCATTAGGACAATTTTCATTTTCTATCCTTTTTTGAAGACTTCCAATAGCCACATCACTCAAATCAATGCCAATATATTCTTTCGCATTTTTCGCCATATAGAGCGAAAGTGCATTTCCGCGTAAACATCCTAAATCTAAAACTTTTTTATTACTTAAATCTCCAAGCCAAACTTTATGCTCGTCATATACGCGATCTTTGATATCAAATTTGCTTCGAAAATTACTTAGTGCTCCGTTTCGAAAACCAAACCATAATGTCGATACAAAATTGGTTTTAGCTTTACTATCTGAATTATAAAACTCTTTTTGCCTTTTGTTTATTTCAAGAATATCTTCTGTGCTTTTCATAGGAAATAATAAGTTGATGCTATTTTGCAAATGTAATTATATTGGCGCGTTATTTAGCTTAAAATTTTTTTCAATTGCGCGAATCATTTCGCCAGCAATGTCTTTGTTTGTGGCGTTCTCAATGCCTTCCAAACCTGGAGACGAATTAACTTCTAGCAATAAAGGACCTTTAGAAGATCGGATAATATCGACGCCCGCAACTCTTAAATCCATTGCTTTAGCAGCCTTGACGGCAATTTTCTTTTCTTCTGCTGTGGGTTTAATGACGGAGGCGGTTCCACCTAAATGAATGTTCGCTCGAAACTCTCCTGGTAAAGCTTCCCTTTGTATAGCAGCCACTACTTTTCCATCTATGACAAAGCAACGAATATCTTTTCCATTGGCTTCTTTGATAAATTCTTGGACTAATATATTGGCATTTAGACTTTTAAAAGCATTAATTACACTTTCTGCCGCTTTTTTTGTTTCAGCAATCACCACACCTTTTCCTTGAGTTCCTTCAAGTAATTTTACAATTAATGGCGGACCACCAACCATTTTAATTAAGTCATCTGTATCTAAAGGGGAATTTGCAAATCCAGTTGTAGGAATTTCAATCCCGTGATTTAACAAAAGCTGCAACGAAAACAATTTATCTCTCGATTGTGTAATCGCAGTTGAAGAATTTAAACAAAAGACCTTTAATGCTTCAAACTGTCTTGTCAAAGCGCAACCGTAAAATGTAATACTTGGGCGAATACGTGGAATAATGGCATCAAATTCATTTAGAATTTTACCTCCACGATAGTGTATTTGCGGTTTCGTGGCATCCAATTTCATATAACACTCCTTGATATTCAAAAAGTGCATTTCGTGCCCACGCATTTCACCAGCATCCATAATACGCTTATTGCTGTATAATTCAGGGTTACTCGCTAAAAGTCCAATGCGAAGTCCGGTAGCTGCTTTTTCGGAATCCTTATAAATTTCTTTTAAATTGTCAGATGTCGACTGACCTAATAGATAGAGTTGTTCTGGGTCTACAAGCACTCTGCCGCTCATAGCTTCTCTTCCTAAAAGCATTCTAAATCCCATTGAATCTCTGTTGGTCAGCGTCATTTCGATCGTCCAACTAGCGTTTCCGATGTCCAATGTTGTTTGGATTACATAGCGTTGTTCTCGAAATCCACTTGAACTTTTTACATATCTCTTGTCTACTAATGGAGCCTCACAATGAAGAATTGTTTTCAAGTTATTTTGAATTGGATTAATATCAAACTTTACCCAATTGGCGCCATCTTTTAGGAATGGTGATATATTTATAGCGTGAAGCGCTGAAGTCTTTGCTCCTGAATCTACACGAGCTTTTATCTTGGGGATTCCTAGGTCTGGAAAAGAAAACCATTCTTCACTTCCAAAAATTACTTTGTTTAGGGACATGAGTTAAAATAAAAATAAGTTTCGAAAGTAATCATTATTACTTAGCGCCAAAATAATAAACAAAAAAAAACCTACTATTTAGTAGGTTTTTCTGCTTTTTGAACTTTCACTGTGAGCTCTTGCAAACTTTCGTCCAAATCCATAAAGATTTCATCTCCAGAAAGTAGTTTAGAGGTAATGATTTCCTCCGCTAAGGCATCTTCAACATATTTCTGAATCGCTCTTTTTAATGGTCGAGCACCAAATTGACGATCGAAACCTTTTTCTGCTATAAATGCTTTGGCTTTATCGGAAAGACTTAATTGATATCCTAATTCAGCAACACGAGCATATAATTTTTTCAATTCGATTTCAATAATCAAATCGATATCTTCTTTTTCTAAAGCATTGAAAACAATAACATCATCAATTCTGTTTAAGAATTCCGGAGCGAAGGTTTTCTTCAAGGCATTTTCAATGATGCTTTTCGAATTATCGTCAGCTTGAGCAATCTTGGCTGCGGTTCCGAAACCAACACCTTGTCCGAAATCTTTTAATTGTCTGGCGCCAACATTCGATGTCATGATTACAATTGTATTCTTAAAATCGATTTTTCTTCCCAAACTATCAGTTAAATAGCCGTCGTCTAAAACTTGCAAAAGCATGTTAAAAACATCTGGATGCGCTTTTTCAATTTCATCTAAAAGAACTACACAATAAGGTTTTCTTCTGACTTTCTCAGTCAATTGACCACCTTCTTCATACCCTACATATCCTGGAGGTGCTCCAACTAGTCTCGAGATGGAGAATTTCTCCATATATTCACTCATGTCAATTCTAATCAAAGCGTCTTCAGAATCGAAAAGTTCTTTCGCCAAAACTTTGGCTAATTGCGTTTTTCCAACACCAGTTTGACCAAGGAAAATAAATGAGCCAATTGGTTTGTTTGGATCTTTCAGTCCAGCTCTGTTTCTTTGAATAGAACGCGCAATTTTTAACACTGCGTCTTTTTGTCCAATAACTTTATTTTCAATAAGTTCCGGAAGTTTAGCTAATTTGTTGCTTTCCGTTTGAGCGATACGATTTACCGGGATTCCAGTCATCATCGAAACGACATCAGCAACATTATCTTCTGTCACTACAATTCGATTACTCTTAGAATCTTCTTCCCATTGCTCTTGCGCGATTGCTAAATCTTTTTCAATCCGTTTCTCATCATCGCGAAGTTTTGCTGCTTCTTCATATTTCTGTTTTTTTACGACAGAGTTCTTCGATTCACGAACTTCTTCCAATTGTCTTTCTAATTCCAAAATTTGTTTTGGAACTTCAATATTGGTAATGTGAACTCGAGAACCTGCCTCGTCAAGAGCATCAATTGCTTTGTCTGGTAGGAATCGTTCCGACATGTATCTGTTGGTCAATTTTACACAAGCTTCAATTGCTTCTGGAGTATAATTAACATTATGATGGTCTTCGTATTTATTTTTGATGTTATTCAATATGGTAATTGTTTCCTCCACAGAAGTAGGTTCCACAATAATCTTTTGAAAACGTCTTTCTAAGGCGCCATCTTTTTCTATGTATTGACGGTACTCATCTAATGTAGTAGCTCCGATACATTGTATTTCACCTCGCGCTAATGCAGGTTTAAACATATTAGACGCATCTAATGAACCTGTTGCTCCACCAGCACCAACGATAGTGTGAATTTCGTCAATGAAAAGAATGATATCATCATTTTTCTCTAATTCATTCATCACGGCTTTCATTCGTTCTTCAAACTGTCCTCTGTATTTAGTTCCAGCAACTAAGCTCGCTAGATCTAAGGTCACAACTCTTTTGTTAAACAAAATGCGAGATACTTTCTTTTGTGTAATACGCAAGGCTAAACCTTCTGCAATGGCTGATTTTCCAACTCCTGGTTCACCAATCAAAAGTGGATTGTTCTTTTTTCGACGGCTTAAGATCTGAGAAACTCTTTCTATTTCTTTCTCACGACCTACGACAGGGTCGAGTTTTCCTTCTTCGGCCATTTCTGTTAGGTCGCGTCCAAAATTATCTAAAACAGGTGTTTTAGACTTTTTATTTGATTTATTGGCAGGATTATTAAAGCTTCCTTCCTTTAGACTGTCATCTTGACCTGAATCCTCATTAAAAGACTCATTTTTTGGCAAGTTTTCTAGGTAATTATCTTCGTTCGGTGTCATGTTAAGATATTGTTCTTTAGCTAGATCATAATCTATTTTAAGTTTATTTAATAGCTTGGTTGTTGGATCATTTTCATTTCTTAAAATACATAATAACAAATGAGCAGTACTGATAGACGTACTTTGAAAAACTTTGGCTTCCAAAAAAGTAGTTTTTAAGGCGCGTTCTGCTTGTCTCGTTAAGTGTAAGTTTTTCTTTTCGTTACTAACGGTTACGTTAGGATTGGCGGGGCTTAAGATTTCAACTTTTCTACGTAAATGGTCAAGATCAACGGATAAGTTATTTAAGATGGTTATCGCTTTGCCATTTCCATCTCTTAAAATCCCAAGCATAAGATGTTCTGTACCAATAAAATCATGACCTAATCGCAAGGCTTCTTCTTTACTGTAGGTAATTACATCTTTGACTCTAGGTGAAAAATTATCATCCATAAATATAGGTTTGGTTGTGTAAATTTAGTGAATATCGAGCTTCAAACAAAAACCGTTCCTTACAAAATCTACTGTCAGCTAATAGACAAAAAAAAACTAAAAAAAATTAGGTGTCCAGAATTAACTTATTAACCGAAAATAGCACTCATTTTGTTAATAAATCAAGGAAAATTCTACCTGTTTTTGACCTTAAAATAGTCGAGAAAGGTTATATTAGCAAGATTTTTTTAAACAATATAATTTTAAAATAAATAGAATATGTCAGACGGAGAAAAGTTAATCCCTATTAACATTGAAGATGAAATGAAATCAGCTTACATCGACTATTCGATGTCGGTAATTGTATCAAGAGCACTTCCAGATGTTAGAGACGGCTTGAAACCTGTACACCGTAGAGTTTTATATGGAATGTATGATTTAGGAGTTTTTTCAAATAGAGCTCACAAGAAATCCGCAAGAATTGTTGGAGAAGTTTTAGGAAAGTATCATCCTCATGGAGATACATCTGTTTATGATGCCATGGTCCGTATGGCGCAAGAATGGAGTTTGCGTTATTTACTAATTGACGGACAAGGTAATTTCGGTTCAGTTGACGGCGATAGTCCTGCAGCGATGCGATATACCGAAGCCAGAATGAAAAAAATGTCTGAGGACATCATGGCCGATATCGACAAGGAAACTGTTGATTTTCAGTTGAACTTTGACGATACGCTCTACGAGCCTAAAGTGATGCCAACAAGAGTTCCAAATCTTTTGATTAATGGTGCTTCTGGAATTGCAGTAGGTATGGCTACCAATATGGCGCCACACAATTTGACAGAAGTAGTTGACGGAACTTTGGCATATATCGACAATAATGATATCGAAATTGACGAATTAATCAATCATATCAAAGCTCCTGATTTTCCAACAGGAGGTGTAATTTATGGTTACGAGGGAGTTCGCGAAGCTTTCAAAACAGGACGCGGTAGAATTGTAATGCGTGCTAAGGTTGCTTTTGAAGAAGTAGACGGTAGAGAATCGATTATCGTTACCGAAATTCCATATCAAGTCAACAAAGCCGAAATGATCAAGAAAACGGCGGATTTAGTCAATGATAAAAAAATAGAGGGAATTGCGAACATTCGTGACGAATCGGATCGAAATGGAATGCGTATCGTATACATTTTAAAACGTGATGCTGTTGCTAATGTTGTTTTGAATACTTTATACAAATTTACCCAACTTCAATCTTCATTCAGTGTGAACAATATCGCACTAGTAAAAGGAAGACCTCAGATGTTGAATCTAAAAGATTTGATTCACTATTTTGTGGAGCATCGTCATGATGTTGTGGTTAGAAGAACGCAATTCGATTTAAGAAAAGCGGAAGAAAGAGCACACATCTTAGAAGGTTTAATTATTGCGTCTGACAATATCGACGAAGTAATTGCCTTAATCAGAGGTTCTAAAAATACCGAAGAAGCTCGTGAAAAATTGATGGAGCGTTTCAAACTTTCCGATATTCAATCAAGAGCGATTGTTGAAATGCGTTTGCGTCAATTAACTGGTCTTGAACAAGATAAGTTAAGAGCGGAGTATGAGGAGATCATGAAATTAATAGAAGAATTGAAAGCTTTATTAGCAAGTAAAGAACTTCGTATGGAATTGATCAAAACCGAATTGATTGAAATCAGAGATAAATACGGTGACGAAAGACGTTCAACAATTGAATATTCTGGTGGTGACGTAAGTATTGAAGATTTGATAGCAGATGAAAACGTAGTAATTACTATTTCACACGCCGGATATATCAAACGTACAAATTTGACCGAATACAAAACTCAAAATAGAGGAGGAGTTGGACAGAAAAGCGCCGGAACAAGAGATCAAGATTTCCTTGAACATATGTACGTAGCGACCAATCACCAATACATGATGTTCTTTACGCAAAAAGGAAAATGTTTCTGGATGCGTGTCTACGAAATTCCGGAAGGAAACAAAACGGCAAAAGGACGTGCTTTACAAAACTTAATCAACATCGAAAGTGACGATAAAGTAAAAGCGTTTATCTGTACACAAGATCTAAAAGATAAAGAATACACCAATAGTCATAATCTGGTTATGGTTACCAAAAAAGGACAGGTGAAGAAAACTTCTTTAGAGAAATACGCTAAACCTCGTGTGAATGGTGTTGCGGCAATTACAATTCGCGAAGGAGATGAATTACTAGAAGCCAAACTAACGAACGGTGAAAGCCAAATTATTGTTGCGGTAAAATCTGGAAAATTAGTTCGATTTGAAGAAACGAAAACCAGACCAATGGGAAGAACAGCATCTGGAGTTCGCGGTATTACACTAAAAGATGATACTGATGAAGTAATCGGAATGGTTACCGTAAATGATATGAGCAGCGAAATTCTAGTGGTTGCAGAAAACGGTTACGGAAAACGCTCAAGCCTTGACGATTATAGAATTACGAATCGTGGTGGTAAAGGTGTGAAAACACTTAATATTACAGAGAAAACAGGAAAACTAATCTCTATCAATGCGGTTACTGACAACGATGATTTGATGATTATTAATAAATCAGGTTTGACAATCAGAATGGCTGTAGAAGATCTTCGTGTTATGGGAAGAGCTACGCAAGGAGTGAAGTTGATCAATATCAAAGGAAATGATTCTATTGCGGCAGTTACGAAAGTAATGAAAGACGACGTCGCTGAAGTTGTTTTGGATGAGGATGGCAACGTCATTGAAGACACAGCAATCGAAAGAGTTAAACCAGTTCTAGAAATTCTCGAAGATGACGGAGCCGCTGACGATGATGAAGATGACGACGATGAAGAAGTCATTGAGGATGATGAAAGCGACGATGACGCTGATGAGACAGACGAAGAATAAATAGTGAAGTGCATTTCAATCGACATTCGATTGAAGTGCATTTTTTTTAAACTAAATATCAATTAAAATCAATATAAATGAAAAGTAAATATGTAGTTCTCACAGCAGCTTTACTAGTATCGATGAGTAATTTCGCTCAGAAAGATCAAATTAAAGCAGCTGAAAAAGCCTTGAAAAACGGCAACAGCGCAGAAGCGGTTTCAACATTAGCACAAGCTGAATCTACCATTGGTGCGGCAACAGATGCTGAAAAAGCGCAATTCTATTTTGTGAAAGGAAATGCCCATTTGGATATGGCAACTAAGAAGATGGATTTGGCGAAAAATTTATCGGCGGCAGCCAAAGCATATCAAGAAGTACTTTCTGTTGAAAAAGCTTCTGGGAAATCTAAATATACCACGCAGGTGCAATCGTCTATCGCGGATATTAAAAATCAATTGATTAACGGAGCGGTAGATGCTGGAAATGCAAAAGACTACAAGACAGCTTCTAAGTTACTTTACCAATCTTATGAATTGGACAAAACTGATCAGGAGAAGTTGTATTACGCGGGAAATTATGCCTTAAATGGAGAAGATTATGACACCGCACTTTCTTATTATGAAGATTTAAAAAAACAGAATTACTCTGGAGAGGGAACTGGGTACTATGCAAAGAATGTGCTTAATGAACAAGAGGAGTTTTTTGGCGCCACTGCAGCGTCGAAGACGGACCGAGACACCAAAGTTCGATTGAAATTGTATACGAATCCTAGAGATGAGAAAATTCCATCAAAGAGAGGGGAAATACTAAAAAACATTGCGCTAATATTAGTGCAACAAGGTAAAGTTGATCAAGCCAAACAAGCACTAGCAGACGCCAGAACTGCTAATCCTGATGATATATCAATTGCTATGACTGAGGCTAATGTTTATTTGGAGTTGAATGATTTTACAAACTACAAAAAAATTGTTGCGGAAGTATTAGAAAAGAACCCAAATGATGCTGATTTGTTATATAATTTAGGAGTTATTGCCTCTAAAACGAATGCTGTAGAAGCTGAAGGCTATTATAAAAGAGCCATCGAAAGCAAACCAGATTTCACTAATGCCTACCTAAATCTTGCCATTCTAAAATTGGATGCTGACAAGAAAATCATTGAGGAAATGAATAAGTTAGGGACTTCAGAAAAAGATAATAAGAGATATGAGGTACTTAAGAAACAAAGAGGCGACATGTTCAATTCCGCTTTGCCGTACTTGGAAAAAGCATTTGAATTAGATCCGAAAAACGAAGACGTTGGTACAACATTACTTAACGTTTACGGCGCACTTGAAATGACCGACAAGAAAAAAGCGCTAAAAGCAAAGCTCGGAAAATAATAAAGTTTAGTGTTACACAAAAAAAGCCTGTCAAAATCGACAGGCTTTTTTTATATCATCTTCTTAATCACACGCAGTTTGTGTGTATGTCGATTGGTTTCAGCGTTATAAATACCCAAGTGATCTAATCTATCAATACGCACTTTTCCACTAGAATGAATGATGTAATTGTTGTCCATGATAATCCCTACGTGTATTATCTTTCCTTCCTCATTATCAAAAAACGCTAAATCACCAGGTTCACTTTCTTCAATAAAACTCAAAGCATCGCCTTCTGTCGCTTGCTGAGAAGCATCTCTTTTCAAACGGTAGCCATTCAGTTTATATACCATTTGCGTAAAACCAGAACAATCAATACCAAATGGTGTTTTTCCTCCCCATAAATACGGCGCATTCAAGTACATAAATGCGGTATTAATCAAATTAGATTTTGGCTTAATCCCGCTAATTTTCATTCCTTCAAAATCAAAACTAGCCGTATTAATCTCGCTATGGTTCAAAAAGGATAACGAAGCTCCAAGTGGAATTGGCATTAATAAATTATTGGGAGAAGTGATATACTCAACTAAATCTGAATTTAATACAATGGCGTCTTCAGACAACTGTTTGTAATCAACTTCCGTAATACTTTGAAATTGCTTGGCATCAATCCATCCTTCATAACCGTCATATTGCAACTTGATTTTTGCCCATTGTTGATGCTGCTCCAGCACCTCGAAATGTTCTCCAAATAACACTTGAGAAACAATTTCGCTTCTGTCACTCGAATCGGCACGTAATGGGATAATCGCTAAATTACAGATTCCAAACATTCTTTTTATCTTGGATTTAAAATAATGAATTTTGATTTTGGTAGCTATTTCCCGCTTTCCGCAGTATCTCTCCGAGGATACTTGCTGCAATCGGGGCTAGGGCAACAGACTATTAAAGTCGCCCATCTAAGAATCAAAATGCATCATTCACAATATTTTTTAGTTGCGTTCAATTACAATTGCCGAAGCACCGCCACCGCCATTGCAAATAGCCGCAGCACCAATCTTAGCATTGTTTTGTTGCAACACATTCATCAAAGTAATGATAATTCTAACACCAGAACAACCTAGTGGGTGTCCCAACGAAACGGCACCACCATTTACGTTTACTTTATTATTGTCTAGTCCTAAAATCTGCGCATTAGCCAAACCAACAACAGAAAACGCTTCATTAAACTCAAAGAAATCAACATCAGCCAATGACAATCCAGCTTTATCTAAAGCTTTGGGAAGCGCTTTGGCTGGTGCAGTGGTAAACCATTTTGGCTCTTGAGCGGCATCAGCGTAACTCACGATTGTAGCAATTGGCTTTAAACCCATTGCTGCCGCTTTTTCTTCGCTCATCAAAATCACAGCACCAGCACCGTCATTAATTGTGGAAGCATTGGCAGCAGTAACTGTTCCTTCTTTTGTAAAGGCAGGATTTAACGATGGAATCTTATCTAATTTAACGTTGGTGTATTCTTCGTCTTTTGTGACCATAACGGGTTCACCACGTCTTTGCGGTACAGCAACTGGAACCACTTCATTGTCAAATTTTCCAGCGTCCCACGCTTTTGATGAACGCTCGTAGGATTGCACTGCAAAAGCATCTTGCTGTTCCCGTGTAATTTTATATTCGCTTGCACATAAGTCAGCAGAAACCCCCATGGCATTATTATCATAGGCGTCTTGTAGTCCGTCTTTTTGCATACCATCAACCATCGAAGTTGGTCCAAATTTTACCCCATTTCTCAAATGCACGTAGTGTGGAATCATACTCATGTTTTCCATACCGCCAGCAACAATGATTTCAGCATCACCAGCCATAATCGATTGTGCACCTAACATTACTGCTTTCATTCCAGAAGCGCAAACTTTATTGACCGTTGTGGCAATAACAGAATTTGGCAATCCCGCATATAACGCCGCTTGACGAGCCGGAGCTTGACCGACACCTGCTTGAACTACATTTCCCATGATTACTTCGTCAACTAAATTGGGGTCCAAGTTGATTTTATCTAAAGCTCCCTTAATAGCTGCTGCACCCAAATGTGGCGCACTAACAGTTGACAAAGCGCCCATGAAACTTCCAATTGGAGTTCTAGCTGCTGAAACGATAACTACTTTTTTATTCATGATAGTGATGAAGTTTATTTAATTCGATGCGAATTTAATCATTTTCAAGAAATACTAAATTACATTTCCGATATTATTGAGGTTTGATTTATAATGCTGGTATATTTTGTCCATTGCTGGACTAAAAGTCCACTATTTTTCTAATTCTTAGAGTTAAAAGTTACTCTCAGAAATAGCTATACATTTGATTGTTAATGTTTTTAATTTTGAACAAAAAAAAACATTCTAATAATTTGTAAAATATAGAATAGAAAGTTACATTTGCAACCGCTTAAATGTGCACACGTTCTTTAAGTTTGGAGAGTTGCCTGAGTGGCCGAAAGGACATGTTTGCTAAACATGCGTATGGGAAACTGTACCAAGGGTTCGAATCCCTTACTCTCCGCTTTTTTTACGCTCGGGGTGTAGCGTAGCCCGGTTATCGCGCCTGCTTTGGGAGCAGGAGGCCGCAGGTTCGAATCCTGCCACCCCGACAATCAAACTTTTCCATTTAAGTTTTAAAAGAAAAATGGGTGCATAGCTCAGCTGGATAGAGCACCTGCCTTCTAAGCAGGCGGTCGAAGGTTCGAATCCTTCTGCGCTCACAAAAAGCCTTTCGTAATGAAAGGCTTTTTTGTTTTTATCTATTTTGGAAACAAGAAAAAGGCTGTAATGATAATTTACAGCCTTTCATATATTAATTCTAAACGTTAATTCTTACTTACTATAAATTTCTGTTTGAATGGTTTGTTGTCAATCAATAAGTCTAGAACATAAAGACCATTAGAAAGTGTCGAAACATCGATGCTATTTTCTACTTTGGTCATTGATTTAACGGCACGTCCACTGACATCTATAATTTGCCCAGAAACACTATCGAATGAAAATGGAATACTAATATTTAATATTTCAGAGGCTGGATTTGGAGAAATTGCAACCGTTGCAAAGTCAAAACTTTCAGAACTTAGAGGTATTGCTGGTAATGCTATCATGTCACCTCCTGAAGGCAATGCAACCCAAAGACCAAAAGCAGCTCCGCCACTGTTATTAGCTGGATTTAGAAATCCACTAGCAACAACAGTTAGTGCTGTACCTTGTAAATTTAGGGTAGCCAATGGTGCGCTGTATCTCGCAACCGTAACAGTTCCAGTAGCATCTTTAACATCTAAAACATAGTCAGCCGTTGGTAGTTCCAAATAAGCTGAATTGAAATTTGGAAAGGAAATATCATCCACAACAGTTCCAGCTGGAATACTTGACTCTACTACATCAACAGTAGGAGCATCAGTAGAACCATGGTTTACTAATACGTCTGTATTTGCTGCACTAGAAGCAGTTTCTCTTCCTTGGGCGAAAACGGATAGTCCGAAAGGTTGTGCTGGAGCATATCCAGTTGCACTAACAATTCCATTTGCAACGACAACATAAGTTTCCCCTGCAGTCAACGTTGGTGCAATGTTGTATATACTTTCTGCTGCTGATGTACTTGTACTTGGCGCAATATCAATTTGAATCGGTGTTCCCGCTGGAGCATCTATAAATGGGGTTGCGGTTCTAAAGGCGAAATCATTCAATAAAAGAGCACCATTCAAATAAACGTCTACCAACGCTGCCGCTGCATCCGCAGAATTATGAATAACTTGAACTCTAGCTGTGGTTGGAGGCGTTACTAAAGGCAACGGAATTAATGCTCCTCCAGAAGGAAGCGCAACATATAATCCGAAAGCAGGTCCATCGCTATTTTGACTTGGATCTAAAAAACCACTTGCTACAACAGTCAATGCAACTCCTTGCAAATTTAAAGTAGCTAATGGTGCAGCATAAGTAGCAACTGTTACAGAACCTGTAGCATCCTGCACCGCTAACGTGTAGTCAGCCGTTGGCAATTCAAGATAAGATGAACTGAAATCAGGAAATGAAATATCGTCAATTACTGTTCCTGCTGGGATACTAACTTCAGCAACGTCAACCGTTGGAGCATCCGTGGAACCATGATGCACCAGAACATCTGTAGTAGTTGCGCTAGACGCGGTTTCTCTTCCAGAGGCAAAAACAGCTAATCCGAATGGTTGGGTTGGTGTATATCCACTAGCACTAACAATTCCGTCAGCAACAACGGCATAGGTTTCTCCAGGAGTCAATGTTGGAGCGATGCTGTAGATACTCTCTGCAGCAGAGGTACTTGTGCCTGGGGCAATATCAATTTGAATTGGAACGCCAGCAGGCGCGTCTATAAATGGCGTTGCGGTTCTGAAAGCAAAATTGTCAAGCAGAAGGTTTCCATTCAAATAAACATCGACTGACGCCGCTGCGGCATCGGCTGAATTGTGAATTACTTGCACTCTAGCAGTTTGAGCAAGAGTCACTTGTGCGCCAAAAAAAGCGGCGCCGATAATAAATAGTTGAGTAAACTTTTTCATAAATGTTTGTTTTTAAATTTTAAGCCAAATATAGTTTAGCCTTTTTTAATATTTATTAAACAAAATTGTGTTTGTGTTTTTTTTAACCTTTGTTAACGATTGTCATATCATTGATTTTCAGATATTAATGATTTCTACTACATAAATTATTTCTCTTGACAACACGAGAAATAGTATTACTATTAAACAAGATTAAAAGAAATTCTAAAAATTATTAAGAAGTGCAGTGTAACAGCATCTTTTGGCTTACTGGATTTCGTTACTTTGAAAAAGTTTACCAAAAAAAAAGGCCGTAACTAAATAAGTTACAGCCTTTAAAAAATTAAGTAATTTAGATTATCGCACTTTGTCTACTATAAACTTCTGCTTGAATGATTTGTTGTCAATGGTCAAATCTAGTACATACATTCCGCTTGCCAAATCTGAGACATCAAGCGTATTGTCTATTTGCTTAATAGGCTTTACAGATCTGCCGCTCATGTCTACTATGTTTCCAGAAATTAGACTAAATGTAAACGGTATCTGTAGTTGTAATTTCTCAGCAACTGGATTTGGAGAAATTGAAATCGAACTACTTCCAAAAATCTCGGTACCAAGAGGAGCAGCTGGTAACTCAATCAAATCGCCTCCGCCAGATAGCGCCATCCATAACCCAAATTCGGCGCCATTGCTATTTTGGTCTGGATTCAAGAAGCCACTGGCAACTACAGTAATGGCTTGACCTTGTAAATTCAAACTCTCAAGAGGAGCCACGTAAGATGCTACTGTTGATGTTCCAGCAGAATCTCTAACGTCTATGTTATAATTTGACGTCGGCAATTCTACATACCCCGCCGCAAAATTACCAAACGAAATATCATCAACGAGCGTTTCGTCAGGAATGCCGACTTTTACAATATCTACCGTTGGCGCATCTGTCGCTCCATGATTTATCAGAATATCTGTATTTGAACTGTTTGAAGCAGTTTCTCTTACTTGCGCCAAAACAGACAATCCAAAAGGTTGACTAGGGGTGTATCCTGTGCCACTTACAATTCCATTTGCAACAATGATATAGGTTTCATTTTGCATCAGCGTAGTAGTGGTGGTGTATATACTTTCAGCGACTGAAGTACTTGTACTTGGCGCAATATTGATTTGTATTGGAGTTTCAGCCGGCGCATCAATAAACGGTGTAGCGGTTCTAAATGCAAAATTATCAAGCAAAAGTGTACCATTCAAATAAACGTCAACCACAGCTGCTGCCGAATCTGCTGAATTATGTATGATTTGCACTCGAGCTGTAGGCGGAGGAGGTATTACCAATGGCAATGGAATTAGATTTCCACCGCTCGCCAAAGCAACCCATAATCCGAATTCAGGTCCATTGCTATTTTGACTCGGTTGAATAAAACCGCTAGCCACAACAGTTATTGCTTGTCCTTGCAAACTTAATGTTGATAATGGCGCGGAATAAGTAGCAACCACCGCTGTTCCCGACGCATCTCTAACGTCTAAAGTATAGTCTGCAGTTGGCAACTCTAAATAAGCTGAATTGAAATTTGGAAACGAAATATCATTTACAATCGTCCCCGCAGGAATGCTAGTTTCGACAACATCTACTGTTGGAGCATCTGTGGATCCATGATTTACTAAAATATCTGTATTAGAACTATTCGAAGCAGTTTCTCTTCCTTGAGCAAAGACTGACAATCCAAATGGTTGACTAGGTGTATATCCTGTCGCACTAACAATTCCGTTTGCAACAATTATATATTTTTCATTTTGTGTTAAAGTAGTAGTGGTGTTGTAAATACTTTCAGCTACTGACGTACTTGTACTTGGAGCAATATCTATTTGTATTGGAGTTTCAGCCGGCGCATCAATAAAAGGTGTTGCAGTTCTAAATGCAAAATCATCTAATAAAAGTGTGCCATTCAAATAAACATCAACCAACGCTGCTGCTGCATCTGATGAATTGTGAATGATTTGCACTCGCGCTGATGGCGGTGGTGGAATAAACGTTAATGGTATTAAATTACCGCCCATATTACTCGCAACCCACAATCCAAAAGCGGGACCATTACTATTTTGAGTCGGATTTAAGAAACCACTTGCTACAACCGTAATCGCATTTCCACCTAAATTTAAAGCATCGAAATGTGCTTCGTAGCTAGCAACTACATTGGTTCCGGACGCATTTCTAACATCCAAAGTATAATCTGCTGTCGGTAACGAAACATATCCTGAATTGAAATTTGGATAAAAAATATTATCGACAATAGTTCCAGCAGGAACACTGGTTTCTACAATATCAACCACTGGCGCATCTGGTGAACCATGATTAATTAATACATCTGTGTTAGAAGCGTTAGAAGCCGTTTCTCTTCCTTGATCATAAATAGATAGCGCGAATGGCTGGCTTGGCGTATATCCACTTGGGCTAATAATTCCATTGGCCACAATAATATACTCGCCGCCAACATTTAAAGTTGTAGTCAAATTGTAAATACTATCCGCCACTGAGGTACTGTTACTTGGTGCAATGTCAATAGAAATAGGCGTTCCAGCACTTAAATCCAGGAATGGTGTAGCAGTTCTGAACGCAAAATCATCTAAAACCAAACCACCATCAATGTAAACATCTACAAGTGAAGCAGCTAGATCAGGTGCATTATGAATTATTTGAACTCTAGCATATTGAGATAATCCTAATGGAATTAAGTTACCACCTGCTGGTAAAGCAACCCACAATCCAAACGAAGGACCATTACTGTTTTGAGAAGGGTTGACAAAACCGCTTGCCACTATTGTAATCGCTTGTCCCTGTAATCCCAGTCCTTGTAGCAAAACATCGTAGGAAGCTACTACGGTATTTCCCGTTTGATCAGTCACATCTATTGTGTAATTTCCGGTCGTTACTTCAATGTAATTGGAATTGAAGGTTGGATAGTAAATATTATCAACAAGTGTTTCTAATGGGAGCGTAGTCGTATTAACGATATCATAAGTTGGAGCATCTGTAGCGCCATGGCACACCAGAAGATCAGTATTGCTAGCATTGTTAGCAATTTCGCGACCTTGACTATAAATCGTTAGTTCAAATGGTTGAAATGGTAAATATCCTGTCGGACTTATCAACCCGTTAGCAATAACAATGTAGGTCTCATTGGCAACAAAGGCAGTTACAATATTGTAAATACTCTCTGCACTTGAAGTACTGTTACTTGGCGCCACGTCAATCGTTAATGGAATTCCTGCTGGGACATCCATAAATGGAGTTGCAGTCCTAAAGGCAAAATCTTCGTGCAATAATGTACCATTAACATAAATATCAACAAGTGCAGTTGCTGCATCGGCTGAATTATGGATGATTTGCACACGAGCTGTCTGCGATAATGCAAAATTGCCAAATAGCAGCAAGAATGCAAAAATCAAATAGTTAGTAAATCTTTTCATATGTTTTTTGTTTATTTTGACGGTCAAAAATAGCTAACTTATTTTAAAAAAAATCATCAATATTGTATTTAAACTTTTTTTAACTGCTGTAAAAAAAGCATGTGATTTAGAATAGTCAAAAAGCGCTAAACTCCCGTAAATCCAAGAAAAAACACCAATAAATGACAGTTTTACTATTAAACGAATGCTAAAAATCAAAATTATTTCTAATAAGCAAACCTAAAAAAATAATTTCTTGCAATTCCAGGTTTTTAAAATCGATTATATTGTCTTAATTTGTGTTTCAAATTGTACCAAAATGAATGTCAAATATCTCGTTTTTTTTCAAATCTGCCTTTTGTTTTTTGTTAGTTGTGCCACTAAGCAACCTCTAATAGAAAAAAAACAAAATTTGAATGTCTCTGAAATTACTAATATCGACAACAAAAGTGCGGAAATTGTTTTAAAGGAAGATCTTAAAGAAGCTGCATCTTCTTCAAAAGATATCAACATTAAAGACACTACATTCGTCAATTTAAAAGACTTTAGTGCTGATTTTGTCTACAATATGAAGTACGCCACAACAGCTAATTTTTTGCAAGCTAAAGTGTATGATTGTGAAGCGTGCTATCTTCGATATAAAACTGTCAAGTCGCTTATCAGTGCAAACGAGAAATTTCTAAAAAAAGGCTATCGAATTATGCTTTTCGATTGCTATCGGCCGTTGTCTATTCAGAAGAAAATGTGGGAAATTGTTTCTAATCCAAATTATGTTGCAGATCCGAAGAAGGGTTCCATTCACAATAGAGGAGGAGCCGTCGACATCGGTTTGGTTGATAAGGACGGAAAGGAGCTAGACATGGGAACTTCTTTTGATCATTTTGGTATTGAAGCCAGCCACGATTTCGATCAATTGTCTGACGAAATCAAAGCCAACCGAAAATTGCTGAGAAGAATCATGACGCAAAATAATTTTAGAATCTTCGAAAGTGAGTGGTGGCACTACAATCTCAAAAACGCGCAAAAAGATCCCATTTCTAATTTTAAATGGAAATGCGATTAGTTTTTTGCTTCAAGACAATGTAAGTAATTGATAAAGTAAGATTCAGGCTCGTATACTTCGTTATTCAACTCAGATTTGAATTCTCTCTTAAAAATATAATCACTTGCGTCTGTAGAAAACTTAATTCTAATAAAAGAAACGGCAGAATTCTTCAATTCGACGTAATCCATTTTGGAAATACTAAAATAGCCCGTCAAGATTCTATTGTTCAGCCCTTTGTCGTCACGAACTAAAGTGCCGCAGCTTTCTTCATTGACAAAAGACAGCGTTACTATTTTGTTATTGGCCAGTTGCACGTATATCTTTGAACTTTTATCAAAGCATTTAATCTTGATAAAATCTGCACTTTTTTCAATCAACTGGAGATTAAATAAGGGCTTTTCATCAGCCAAAATAAAAGAAGCAAAAAGGAAAGTCGAGTTACCCGCAAAGTTTTTTTCATATAACAAATATTCTTTTGTCGTCTTGTAGCTACCCAAGGAATCAACAACATTAGTCGAAAAATCGCAAGGTTTCTGGGCATAGCCACAAAAAACAAATAAGAAAGTAATCGTGCTAAAAAAGTATTTCATTGTCTATTTAGATTTTGCTGCAAAGTAAAACTATTTTGTTATTATTTAGGTCTGTTGTAAAAAAACAGTAGAGACTGCCGCCTTCGCGAATCTTCCATTTTTTACGAATATCCTCAACTGAGTCTGGAAAGTTTCTGGTGGTCACATTTGCTTTTTTTCCTTCTAGAGTGGCTTTCATTTCTTTCTTTTGATAGGGTAGCACTGCGTTTACCTTAAAACTACGACCAGGAAAAGGAATCAGTTTTTCTGAAGTATATAAATGGGAATTAACATGCAATTTATTAATACCAAACCGTGCACTTACTTCTGCAAAACCTCCTGACTTCATGATGGCGGCGTTGGGTTCATAAAGATAAGTTTCAGGCGGACCATAGGAAGCTAAATGATCGTTACTATTCCACTCAAAAGAGAACTGTTCTGAATCTTCCTTTTTAAGATTGATGGTGTCTATTTCGATAGTGGATAAGTAATTCCTGGAGATTTCCCACAGCACTTCTTTGACTTCATTATCAACAGCAACTACATGAACGCTTTTTACAAATTTCAATTCATTGAGACCAGCAGTAATATCTAAGATTGGCGCTGTTTTTATTAATATGTTATCTGAAAATCTAAAGTAAAAATCTAACAATTCCGGCACATTCGGCAGACAGTCTTGCAGCATAAATACTTTGCCCTTATGGTCATTTCTTCGTGAGGGATCAATATAAATCCAATCATATTTTTGTCCGAAGTCGATGAGGATTTGTGCGCTATCTCCGGTGAAACATTTTATATTATGAGCAAGCAATTGCTCAAAATTATGTTGTACGACGACAGATAGATCTTGATTCACTTCACAATGTACCACTGAGTCAAATTGTTTCGAAAAATAAAAACAATCTACACCAAAGCCGCCAGTCAAGTCGATTATGGAAGAACCAGCGACTAAACTTGCTTTATAAGCTGCAGTTTTTTCAGAGGAAGTTTGCTCAATTGAGATCTTAGTTGGATAAACTATCTTGTCGGCAGAAAACCAAGTTGGTAATTTGTCTTTTGCCTTTTGCCTGCTTTCAATTTGTGATAGAATTTCGCTCCAAGCCACAGCTGGAAAAGGATTTTTCATCAACGCCAATTTCGAAATAGCAGCAGTTGAATTTACTTTGATGAATGCTTGGATCTCAGTTTGCAGAATATCAAATTGCAAGGCTAAATGTTTTTGGTCAACAATTGGATGACAATATTATTCGGGAAAAATTCTTTTCCGACTACTTTCAGAATGGTATAGATTGGAACTGCGATGATCATACCAACAATTCCCGATAGGAAGCCTGCAATGAGGATGACTAAGAAAATTTCTAAAGGATGTGAACTGACGCTTTTCGAAAAAATGATGGGTTGCGATATGTTGTTATCGATCAGCTGAACAATCCAAAATCCAATCATGACATAAATAGTTGTGGGAAGAATTACACTTTGAAAATCAGCGCCTAAATGACTAATCATCGTCAAAATAGCGGCCATTACTGACGCGATTAGTGGACCAAGATATGGCACGATGTTTAAAATTGCACACAGAAAAGCAATGACAATCGCATTTTCGATTCCGAAGATGAGTAGGACAATCAGATACAGTACGAAAACAATAAAAAGTTGTATCAAAAGTCCAATGAAGTACCGAGACAATAAGTGATTGATTTTATCTAATGAATTTAAAATCTGTGTTTCATGGCTATCTGGGATGACTTTTTTAAATGCGATGACAAACAACAATCGATCTTTTAAAAAGAAAAAGGTAATGAACAAAACCGCCACTAATCCAATCCCAAAGCTACTGATGAAATTAATAACCGCATTCAGAAAATTTGGAATAAAATCAAAGCTAATCAAAGAAGACAATTTCGTTTGGTCAAAAACAATTTTTGAATCGATGTTGTGCCCTTCAAGAAAAACAGCAATTTGTTCCAAAAGATCTTGAATGTCTTTTTCAATTTCCGCAGTGTTCAATAGCGATAGGTTCTGACCCTGATTAAGAATCAAAGGAACAAATAAGGATATCAGTCCAAAAAGTAATAAGACAAAAACTGTTATTGTTCCAATCGTAGCAAAAAGATGATTGAATTTCAGTCTTTTTTTGAAGAAGTCTAAAATGGGACTTCCAATCAATGTAGTGATTAGGGCTACGACTAGATAGACAATAACTGTTTGAATTTCGTACAAGAGATATAGTAATGCACCAACTCCAACCAAAATTCCCACCGCCTTAACTATTCCTAATGCTATATTTCTAGAAGTTACCATGTTTTTTTTATCTAGGTATAAAGATAAAAAAAAACTCGTCTTTAAAACGAGTTCTTTTATCTATGTGTTAAAATCTAAATTCCGAAGCCAGCCCTTGCTCCACCACTAATAAAGATTGCGGCCATTCTGCTTTTTTGTCCATTTGAAAACATATACATTGCACGGTCATCGGTATAATCCATATAGTTCATTGTCATTTCTACCGGTGTTCCAGTACAAGTGCTATAATGAGGGAAAGTAGGAGCACCGTAATTCGCGGTATTGTGCGTAGGCGTATCCGAAACTAAATCACTACCGCAAGTGGCATCACCCCATATGTGACGTAAATTCATCCAATGACCAATTTCGTGTGTGGCAGTTCTGCCCAAATTATAGGGATAGTTTGCCGTACCAGATAAACCAAAATATCGCGAATCAATCACCACACCGTCGGTTGTAGAAGATCCACCAGGAAACTGAGCATATCCTAAAATCCCCTGTCCAATGGTACATACCCAAAGATTAAGATTGGTTGACGGTGAAGTAGGTGCAATGCCACCTTTTACCGTTTTCTTCATAGCGTCGTTTGTACCCCAAGAAGTTTTCGTAGTTGATTTACGAACTACTGATACTAACTCAAATGATATTCCAACATTCGCAGCAACTCCCGAGAATAAAGAGGGAACATTAGCAAAGTCTGAGTTAGTTGCATTAAAATCTCTATTCAATACATCAATTTGTGATTGTATTTGGGTTGCTGATATGTTTTCCGCTGTCGTCTTATATAAGACATTCACAACAACAGGAATCACAACTTTTCCATTCACTAATCGACCTTGTGAGACCGCTTGTTCCGTAAAAGATTCAATTTGATTTCTTCGTAATGCAAAACCTGGATCTGCTTTTAACTGGGCTTCATACACTTCCTGCGTGGCACAAAGTCTTTTTGCTGCAGGTGCACTTGCTGTCGTTGCATTATCATCCTCGTTTTGACAGGAGAACAGTAAAAGAACAGCCGAACCTAATACTAATATTTTTTTCATCTTAGCTTAATTAATAGTTTAATAATTATTCAAAGTTGAAACAAAATTAATCATTAATAACTAAAACTACCTGTGATTTATTAACAAATGTATTAAGAAAGATATAAATTGATGCAATAACCTCAGATTACTGATTGCTCTAATTATTGAAAATATAATTTAGAATGTTAGCACCCATTTTTAGTGCTTTTAGACGAACTTCAGCGGGATCATTATGTACTTCTGAATCTTCCCAACCATCTCCTAAGTCTGTTTCAAAAGTGTACAAAAGTACCAAACGCGAATCAACAAAAATTCCAAAAGCTTGAGGTCTTTTGCCGTCATGTTCGTGAATTTTAGGAACCCCACTAGGAAAAGAATAAGGCTTTTGAAAAATAGGGTGATTGGCTGGAATTTCAACAAGGTCATTATTCGGCATGAGTTTCTTAATTTCTTTTCGAATAAATTCATCCATTCCGTAGTTATCATCAATATGTAAAAAACCACCGGATGTTAGGTATTTTCTTAGGTTTAATTGATCAGTATCACTAAACACCACATTTCCATGTCCGGTCATATGAACAAAAGGATAGGAAAAAAGATCCGGACTACTGGGTTCTACAAGTCCAGGTTTTGTCTTGATTCTAGTCCCAATGTTTTGATTGCAAAATTTTATCAAATTGGGTAATGAGGTTGGATTAGCGTACCAATCTCCACCGCCACTATATTTTAGCAATGCAATTTCCTGTGCTGAGCAGAGGTTCAAAAACAAAAGAAAAATAAATACAAGTTTCTTCATAAGTCAATTACTCTTTAACTATCTTGATTGTTTTGATTCCGTTAGCCGCGTTTATTCTTAAAAAATACAAACCATTTGGCCATTGTGAAATCATCAATTTGGTTTCTTTCTCGTTTGGATTGACAGCGAATATTTCTTGCCCAATAGCATTTGAAATTTGAATGGATTGAATTACATTTTGGCACGAAATACTGACCGATTCGTTCGCTGGATTTGGAAAAACATGAAAAGAACTATCCGAAAAATCTACAGCATTCAAAACCAGATGTACTGTTACCGCGAATCGATTAGAATTGATATTTCTACTTTCACAACCGTTTCTTGTATCTGTTGCATAGTATGTCGTATTATCTTCTAATAACGTAGAAGGTGCTAGCATATTTCCTCCAGTATCTGCGTCATACCACGATATGTTTTCTCCTATGATTACAAGATCTGCTATTGTCTGGCCAGCAGTAAAGTTCTGTAAACTATCACCAGTTGGTGGAGCTGTTGGTGGAACGACTAACAATTGGAATGATTTAATGTAGCGACAACCTGTTTGCACATTTTCTTGAATTGCAACATAAATCGTCTTGTTCTCCGTAAAGGGATAAGCAGATATGTCAACAATATTATTTAACGTGCCGTTCACTGCGTCCGTATAATTTTCATAATAGGTAACAGTAAAGTCTGATGGATTTAGCGTTCCTGATAAAATGATATTTGTGTTAGGGCTCATATCAGCAACATATACAAAAGGAGCTTGCGTACAATAGAAAAAATCTTGAGGCTCGATAAGGCCGGGGTTGGGAACTATTAGTTCATTAACGGTATTCGATTCTAGTATAGTAGCAGTACTCCCGCAAGTTAAGAACGATGCTTTCACTTTATAGGAATCATTTGAAGAAGGGCACGCTGTATAAGTATTATTTACCGCACCTAAGATTGCAACGTCGTTATCATACCATTGCAACACTGCAGGCAATTCATTGCCATTGGGTGAAATTCTCCAAGCTTCATTCGAAGTCGACCAAGTTCCAGAATTTCTGCCAGGTGGTGTATAAGCAATGGTTCCATCTTGATTCTGAATTCCGACTAGACCTAATCCGCCATTCCAAACAGAACATGCAGACCTGTTTTTGATATTAATATCTATAATGTTTGTAGTTTCGTGAAGCACAATCTGAGAAGATTGCAATCCTACCGAACTATTGCATTGAAATTGTGGTAATTCATTAAAATTGATGACAAAAACCCTGTTGGGAGCCACATTTACACCAGTGTCGAGAACGTAATAATTTACATTTTGAACAGCAGGATTGTTTACTGGAGGCGCTTGAATATTCGTGTCTTGGTAAACGCCATAAATAGCATTTCGAATCGGGAAAGTTGTATTTGGAATGGTTTGAGAAAAACTCCAAGGACAAAATCCAAAGACTGCGTTATTCACGACATCAAAAGTTACTACGCCATTTGTTCCAACTAGGATTGTGTTGTAACAATTTTCAAAAAAATTAAAAGAAAAGGGTAAAGAGAATGCCGTACCCCAATAATCATCGCCGGTTGGTGGTATGATCGCACCACCAGTAAATGGAAACGAAGGATTGTAAGAAATACTGCTAACGGCGTATGAAGATGTAGACCTCAAGGTTGGTACATTTGCCACAAGTTCAGTACAGCCGCCATTGGAACAAATAAGAGATGGACTTTCAATAGTCACATTGGCTAATGGTGCATTTTGAGCTGATGTGCACAAGCTGAAAGCCAATAGATGAATTAAAAAAAAATAACCTTTCATATTTTCTCAATTATTTAGATTTCATTTATAAAAACCACACTATGACAGGCCACAATTGCTGCGGTTTCTGTTCTTAGTCTGGTATGACCCAAAGATACTGGAATAAATTGGCTATCTAAAGCCAATTGAATTTCTTTCACACTAAAATCACCTTCAGGTCCAATCAAAATCGTGGAATTGGTTTTGGGCAGCAATACTTCTTTAAGTAGCGTTTTCTCAGTCTCTTCGCAATGCGCAATAAACAATTGTCCGGAAAATTCTTGTTTTAAAAAATCTTTGAAAATGATGGGTTCATTCAATTTCGGTAAGTAATACTGATTGGATTGCTTCATTGCTGCCACAATGATTTTTTCAAAACGTTCGTTCTTAATAAATTTACGTTCGGAATGTTCACAGATGATAGGTGTAATTTCGGATACACCAATTTCGGTTGCTTTTTCTAAAAACCATTCAAATCGATCATTCATTTTAGTCGGAGCAACTGCTAAATGCAGATGAAAGGGAAGCCTCTTTGACTTTTCAAAACTTACTATTGCAACCGTGCATTTTGATTCGATTGCTAAGATAATTTTTGTTGTAAATAAAAAACCTAAACCATTAGTAACAAATAGTATATCTCCATCTTTTTTCCGAAGTACTTTAACAATATGTTTGCTTTCTTCCTTATCAAAAGTAAAGTCAATGGTGTGTTCAGAAATGGATGAATTGTAAAATAATTGCATATTTAAAATGAGATTCTAGCTTTAGAAACTACTGTACTAGTTTCAAAATTATCAGTCAAAAACTTTTGGTAACCAACGATTCCAATCATAGCGGCGTTGTCAGTCGTGTATTCAAATTTAGGAATAAAGGTTTTCCAACCGAATTGCTGCTCCGCCGCCTTCAATGTATTACGGATTCCAGAGTTAGCCGAAACGCCACCTCCAATGGCAACCTGATTTATTCCCGTTTCCTTTACCGCTAACTTTAGTTTTTCCATCAATATTTCAATAATGGTATGTTGAATCGATGCACAAATATCATCTATATTTTCAGCAATAAAATCAGGGTTTTCCGCAGTCTTCTTTTGAATAAAATATAAAATCGCAGTTTTTAACCCCGAAAAACTAAAATCTAGATGAGGCACTTTTGGTTTTGTGAAAGAAAATGCCAACGGATTCCCATTTTGAGCGTGCTTATCTACTAAAGGTCCGCCAGGATAGGGCAGACCCAAAATTTTCGCACTCTTATCAAAAGCTTCGCCTACGGCATCATCTGTCGTTTCTCCAATGATTTCCATATCAAAAAAATCGTTCACTTTCACTATTTGCGTATGACCACCCGAAATAGTTAATGCTAAAAAGGGAAATGTAGGTTTATCAAATCCAGTTTCGTCAATAAAATGCGCCAAGATATGCGCTTGCATGTGATTGACAGCAATTAGTGGAATTCCCAAGCCGATGGCCATTGATTTGGCAAATGAACTTCCTACTAGTAAAGACCCCATCAATCCAGGTCCTTGTGTAAAAGCAATCGCGCTAAGTTGTTCTTTGTGAATCCCAGCTTTTTTTAAAGCGACATCAATTACCGGAACAATATTGAGTTGATGGGCACGTGAAGCCAATTCAGGTACCACGCCACCAAATTCATTATGAATTAACTGATTAGCAACAACATTAGACAGTACTTTGTCGTTTTGAAGTACAGCTGCAGCAGTGTCGTCACAAGAACTTTCAATTGCTAAAATAAAAACTGGTTTATCTGGCATAAATACTTGCAATTTTTAAATAATATTTGATCAAATCCTATCAAAATATTCTATTTTTACAGCGACGCCAAAATTAGCCTTTTTTTATCAATGGCAATTGATTCTCATTGGTAAATAGTAAATTAAATCTTAATTAAAGAATCAGGTATCAAAAGAGTTAAAAAAATACTTCTACGCTTATTGCTTTTACTACTGCTACTTCTTTTAGTACTTGGTATTGCTTTGACTTTGCCGGAAGTGCAAACTAGAATTGCGCAATACGCCACCGAAAAAATCAATAAAGAGTACAAAACCGATATTCAAATCGAACAAATTGCAATGACCATTTATGGTGGTGTCAAGCTAAAGAAAGTGTTTATCAAAGATCATCACAAAGACACTTTGATCTACGCCAATCGAATCACCACCAGCATTCTCGACCTAAACAAACTAATCAATGGTAAGTTAATTTTCGGTAATATTAGAATAGATCGATTGCTCCTGAATATGAAAACGTATAAAGGCGAAAATGACTCTAATCTCAATTTGTTTATCGCTCGATTTGACGACGGAAAACCTTCTTCTGGTAAATTTCTTTTTACCTCCAAAAAGATCAACTTGGCGAAAAGCAGATTGGTCGTTATTGATGAAAATCGTGAGGTTCCTAAGGACGTTGATTTTACAAAGCTCAATGCACAACTCACCGATTTTAAGATCAAAGGTCCAAATGTGACCTCCAATATCGAAAAAATGTCCTTTCAAGATCATCGAGGTTTATTTGTCAAAAATTTAAAATCAAAATTCAGTTATACCAAAAAGCAAATTCTGCTCAACGATTTAGCTATTCTAACTGTTGGCTCGTACTTTCAAGGAAATGCCGCGTTAACCTACAAGCGAGAAGATTTTAGCGATTTTAATAATAAGGTGCATTTTGATATCGTAGTTAATAAAGCGTCCCTGGCCACTAATGATATTTTCTATTTCTATAATGAAATCGGGAAAAACCAGAAATTTTCTTTGAAAGCGCATATTACTGGTACGTTGAATGACCTGACTGCAAAAAACATGAATTTGATCGATACCAAAAACTCGCAAATTGTTGGAAACGTCAATTTTAAAAACCTTTTTGGAAAATCCAATCAACCTTTCTATATGAAAGGAAATTTTACCAAAGTCGCTTCTAATTACAAAAACTTAATCAAGTTATTGCCGAATGTATTGGGAACTAAACTGCCTTCGTCCTTAGATAAATTTGGTAATTTTAATATTCGTGGAAAGGCTGAAATAACAACCAAAACGATAGTAACGGACTTTTATATGACCACGGCGTTGGGTAATATTCAATCAGATTTGAGCATGAATAATATCGACAATATCGACAATGCCAATTATAAAGGAAATGTCATTTTAGAAGAATTTAATATCGGTTCTTTTTTAAATGAAAAACAATTGGGAAAAGTAACGCTGAATATTGATGTTGATGGACAAGGATTCAAGCAAAAAAACCTAAACACTACTTTTTCAGGGGATATTTATAAAATCCGATACAATGATTATACTTATACCAAAGTAATTGTAGATGGAAAATTTAAAAACCCAATTTTCACTGGGAAAGTCTTTATCAACGATCCCAATTTGTTCATGGATTTTAAAGGACTGGTTAATTTAAGCAAGAAAGATATTGCGTATAATTTTCAAACCACGATCGATTATGCCAATTTGCGTCAATTAAATTTCGTTAAGAATGATTCTATTGCGGTGCTAAAAGGGGAAGTGAACCTCAATATACTTGGCAATAATTTGGATGACTTAAAGGGAGATGTGCATTTTGGACAAACGTCCTATCAGAATAGCAAAAACAACTATTATTTTGATGAGTTTTCTTTGCATTCTAGTTTTGACGCAGAAAACGTGAGAACCATTTCCATCGAGTCACCAGATATCATTCAGGGAAAGGTTGTCGGTAAATTTAAGATTGGTCTGTTGAAAAAAATGTTAGAAAACTCCGCGGGAAGCTTATATGCCAATTACTCTAGAAATCCCATTCAAAAAGGCCAATATTTGAAGTTTGATTTTAGCATCGACAGCAAAATTATTGAGGTCTTTTATCCTGGCGTTGATATAGGAAAGGACACGAAAATGCGTGGTGCAATCGATTCTGATACGGATGATTTTAAGTTCAATTTTTCTTCACCGGCAATCAAAGCTTACGGAAATACTTTTGATAATATTAAAGTCGACATCGACAATAAAAACCCACTATATAACGCCTATATTTCGTTAGACTCTATCAAAACAAAGTATTACAAAGCACGAGATTTTAGTTTAATTAATATTACAACGAAAGATACGTTGTTCTTGCGAACTGAATTTAAAGGCGGTGATAATGGTAAAGATGCCTTTTCTTTAAATTTCTATCACACCATTGATGCGGCAAGAAAAAACGTTGTTGGTATTCAAAAATCCGAGCTGATGTTCAATGATTTTCTTTGGTATTTGAATGAAAATGAGAACGACAATAATAAGATTGTTTTCGATAAGAAGTTTCAAGAATTTAATGTAAACGATATTGTATTATCGCACGAAAATCAGAAAGTGCAGATTGCAGGCGATTTATTGGGCAAAACCTACAAAGACTTAAGCGTTAACTTTACCGAAGTTCAATTGGATAAACTCCTACCGAAATTAGATCGATTTAAGCTTAATGGAGCTCTGAATGGTGTTGCACATCTAAAGCAAATCGATGCCATTTATCAACCTACTTCATCACTAAAAATAAACAATTTAGAAGTGAACGACGTTGCCTTAGGCAATATGAATTTAGATATTAAAGGAAATGAGAATTTTCAAAAATTTTATCTAAATTCTTCTATAGAAAATGAAAACGTTGAATCTTTTACTGCCGACGGAAGTTTTGATATAATTGATGACAAAACGGAAGTCGATCTCAATCTAAATTTTAATGATTTCAACTTAGGAATTTTAAGTTCCTTTGGAGGCACTGTAATTAGCAATATCAGAGGATTTGCATCGGGTCGAGCCAATATTTCTGGTAGTTTGCAAAATATTGATGTCAACGGACGACTTTTTGTAGACAATGCAGGCTTAGGAATTCCTTATTTAAATACCGATTATAAAATAGGAAACAAAGCCATTGTCGATGTTACAGAAAGAAAGTTTATCATTCGTAACGCTGAGATTGAAGATACAAAATATCATACTGTTGGTAGGTTAGATGGAAGTATTATTCACACCAATTTTTCGGATTGGAATCTCGACTTAAATCTAAGTTCAAGTAGAATTCTAGCGCTAGATACTAAAGACAGCGAAGATGCGGCTTACTTTGGAACCGCTTTTATGGACGGTCAAGCGACTATCACCGGGCCAATCAATAAACTATTTATCAAAGTAGATGGAAAATCGGAAAAAGGAACAGCAATCAAAATACCGATAAATGATGCTGAAGCTACTGGAGACAATAATTATATTCATTTTGTCACTGCAAGTGAAAAGCAGAATATCGATAAGGGAATTACCGACAAAGTGAAGAAATATGATGGGGTTGAATTGGAGTTTAATTTTGATATTACACCAGAGGCCGAAATAGAGATTATCCTCGATCGAAATTCTGGTCATGGAATGAAAGGCAAAGGATTCGGGTCGCTTTTATTTAAAATAAACACGCTCGGAAAGTTTAATATGTGGGGTGACTTTCAAGCATACGAAGGTACCTATAACTTCAAATATGGCGGTATCATCAACAAACAGTTCTCTATCAAAAAAGGTGGGTCTGTCGTTTGGGAAGGAGATCCAATGAGAGCCATTCTAAACCTCGAGGCAGTCTATAAAACTACAGCCAATCCCGCATTGTTAATTGAAAACCCATCATTCAACAAAAAAGTTGATGTGGAAGTTGTCATCGGAATCAAAGGAAATCTGAGCAATCCGAGCCCGGAATTTACGATCAATTTCCCAACAGTTAGCTCTGTCCTCAAATCTGAAATCCAAACCAAACTAGACGACAAAGATGTGCGGCAAAAACAAGCCTTAATACTATTGTCTACAGGTAATTTCTTAAGCCCAGATGGAATCAATCAAACTTCTATTACGAATAACCTATATGAAAAGGTTGGTGATATTTTCGGTTCGATTCTGAATAATGACGGCGACAAAATTACGGTTGGAGTCGATTTGGTGTCGGCAGATCGAAATCCTGGAAGAGAGACCGACGGACGAGTAGGTGTAACAGTTACCACCAAAGTAAACGAAAGAATTAGCATTAATGGAAAACTCGGCGTTCCGGTTGGAGGAGTCAATGAGTCTGCGATAGTTGGAGATGTTGAAGTGCAATACAGAGTTAATGACGATGGGACGTTAAGCTTACACGTATTTAATAAGGAAAATGACATTAATTATATTGGACAAGGAATCGGATACACGCAAGGAATTGGGTTGAATTACCAAGTTGATTTTACCACCTTCAAACAACTTCTTCACAAGATATTTAAAAATCAAAAGATTGAATTGGCTCCCAAAAAAGCAGCCAAGACTACCGACGATTCTAATATACTTCCAGATTATATCAATTTCGATAACAAAGAAAAAGAGAAAGAAAAGAAACCTGAGAAAGTAAATTCTGAGGCGGTTCCAACCGAAGATTAAGCAATTGGGCTTTCCTTTAATTGTCAAAACCAACGCTTCATAACTAAAAACTTATTAACGAAAACGATTGAATTTTGAGAATACTAACAAAGTATCCAAAATCGTGGTCTTTTTGTGTAAGATGTTTGCTAATTTTACATTTTAATTGTCTAAAAATGTTAAAAATCATAAAAAAGATAGGAGTGCTAACTTCAGGTGGAGATTCTCCAGGTATGAATGCAGCCATCCGATCAGTAGTCCGAACTTGTGCTTATCATAATGTGGAATGTATTGGTATTTATAGAGGATATCAAGGCATGATTGAAGGCGACTTCAAGGAAATGGGACCACGAAGTGTAAATAATATCGTCAATAAAGGCGGGACTATCCTTAAATCTGCTCGTTCTAAAGAATTCATGACTGCCGAGGGCAGAAAGAAAGCCTATGATCACCTGAAGGCTGCCAATGTAGATGCTTTAGTGGTTATTGGTGGAGACGGAAGTTTTACTGGAGCGGAAGTGTTTAACAATGAATACAATTTTCCAGTAATGGGAATTCCGGGAACCATTGATAATGATATCTATGGAACCAGCCATACGTTAGGATACGACACCGCATTAAATACTGTAGTGGAAGTTATCGACAAAATCCGAGACACGGCCAGTTCACACAACCGATTATTTTTTGTCGAAGTTATGGGGCGAGATGCTGGTCATATCGCATTAAACGCAGGGATTGGAGCTGGAGCAGAAGAAATATTAATTCCAGAAGAAGACCTTGGTTTAGAAAGATTATTAGATTCTTTGAAAAAGAGTAAGGCTTCTGGAAAATCTTCTAGTATTGTGGTCATTGCTGAAGGTGACAAAATCGGAAAGAATGTTTTTGAATTGAAAGACTACGTAGAAGCCAATCTTCCTGAATACGACGTTCGTGTTTCCGTTTTGGGACACATGCAACGAGGCGGCGCACCATCTTGTTTTGATAGAGTATTAGCCAGTCGTCTTGGCGTAAAAGCGGTCGAATCTTTATTGGAAGGGAAATCTAATTTTATGGTTGGATTGTTGAATGACAAAGTTTCATTGACACCTTTAGAACAAGCCATTAAAGGTCACACAGAAATAGATCGTGAATTACTGCGCGTGTCCGACATCATGTCGACCTAAAAAAATAATAACTAGAAATTAAATCATTACTATAATCGGCACAAAGTAAAACGCTTACTGCCCAAAGCAAATTTTAAAAAAATGTCAAAAGTAAAATTAGGAATTAACGGTTTTGGAAGAATTGGAAGAATTGTTTTTAGAGAATCATTCAACAGAGATAATGTTGAAGTAGTAGCGATCAATGATTTACTCGATGTAGACCATTTGGCTTATCTTCTAAAATATGATTCTGTTCACGGTCGTTTCAACGGAACTGTTGAAGTGAAAGAAGGAAAATTATACGTAAACGGAAGAAATATTCGAATCACTGCCGAAAGAGATCCAGCAACACTGAAGTGGGATGAAGTAGGAGCAGACGTTGTTGCGGATTGCACAGGAATTTTCACCACGTTAGAGATGGCACAAGCACACATCAGAGGTGGAGCGAAGAAAGTGGTCATATCTGCGCCATCAGCAGACGCACCAATGTTCGTCATGGGGGTAAATCACCTCAAAGCAACCGCAGCAGACACCATTGTTTCTAATGCGTCTTGTACAACCAACTGTTTGGCGCCTTTAGCAAAAGTAATTAATGATAATTTCGGAATTGTAGAAGCATTAATGACTACAGTTCACGCGACAACATCAACACAAATGACGGCTGACGGTCCATCTAGAAAAGATTGGAGAGGCGGAAGAGCAGCAAGCGTAAATATTATTCCTTCTTCTACAGGTGCCGCAAAAGCAGTAGGAAAAGTAATTCCAGAACTCAACGGAAAATTAACGGGTATGTCATTTCGTGTTCCTACCGTTGACGTTTCTGTAGTTGATTTGACAGTAAAAGTTGCCAAAGAAACTTCTTATGAAGAAATCATGAGTGTACTAAAAAAGGCTTCTGAAACAGATTTAAAAGGAATCCTTGGCTATACAGAAGACGACGTGGTTTCTCAAGATTTCGTATCTGATTCTCGCACTTCAATCATCGATGCTAAAGCGGGAATTGGTCTAAATTCTACCTTTTTCAAAATTGTATCTTGGTACGATAACGAATATGGTTATTCAAGCAAACTAATCGATTTGTCAGTGCATATTGCTGGCTTAAAATAATATATTATATTTACAAAGTCCCATTTTCATCAATGGGACTTTTATTTTTAGGAGCTATTTCCCGCTTTTCACTAAATCTTTTGCGCCGAACGCCGGCCCAAAAGGATATCGTTACAATCGGGGCTAGGACCCAGACTTTAAGACGGAATGATTTTTAGATCATAGGATTGAATCTTCCAGTTTAAATTCAATAATTACATAATCTTAAGATTTTACAGTCTTAAATTCTAATATTCTAATATGAAACTACTCGTAGACAGCGGCTCCACCAAAGCCGATTGGATTGCCATCGATGAAGCAGGAAAGGTGCTTTTTACCACGCAAACCCTGGGTTTAAATCCAGAAGTTTTAACGAAAGAAGAAATTATTCATCGCCTTGATGACAAATTTGATATTTCTCACAACAAGGACAAAGCCAGTCATTTGTTCTTCTATGGAGCCGGTTGCGGGACCGATAGAATGAAGGAGTTCCTAACCCAGGTATTTATAGAATATTTTAGTAAAGCCGCCGTTACTGTTCATGAAGATACTTACGCTGCAGTCTACGCAACGACTCCAAAAGACGAGAAAGCCATTGTTTGTATCCTAGGGACTGGTTCAAATTGTAGTTATTTTGACGGAAAAATATTGCATCAAAAAGTACAATCCTTAGGTTATATCGCCATGGATGATTGCTCCGGAAACAGATTTGGAAGACATATGTTGCGAGGCTATTATTTCAAAAAAATGCCAATCGAATTAGCCAAAGAATTTGAAGAAGAATACAATGTAGATCCAGATTACATCAAGAACAATCTCTATAAAGAACCAAATCCAAATGCATACTTAGCCACATTTGCCAAGTTCCTCATCAAGCACAAAGACAATCCCTATTGCCAAAATATTATTCACGCGGAGATGAAAGATTTCGCAGAAAATTATATCATGCAGTTTGATAATTGTCGCGATGTGTTAGTTCATTTTGTTGGTTCAATTGCGTTCTACTTGAAAGACGAGCTCGAAGAAGTTTTGGAAAAGTATGATATTAAAGTAGGTAATGTTCTCCGCCGACCAATAGACGGTTTGATTGCTTATCATATCTTAAACAAATAACATCATCATGGAAATTGCCATCATCGCACACGACAGAATGAAAGCTGATATGGTGCAGTTCTTAAATAAGAACAAAGCAATTTTACATCAAGAACATATCAAGTTGATTGCGACTGGAACTACTGGCGGACAAGCTGAAAATGCAGGTTTCAAAGTCAAAAGAATGTTATCAGGTCCAATGGGTGGTGACGCCCAAATTGCTGCTAGAGTAGCAGAGGGAAAAACCAAAATGGTACTGTTCTTTAAAGATCCGAATTCAAGTCACCCACACGAAGTAGATATCAATATGTTGATTCGTGTTTGTGATGTGCATAATGTACCTTTAGCCACCAACGAAGCGACAGCGCAATTATTACTCAATGCTATCGCGTTGCCATCATAGCAATTTCTATATTAACGAACTTAGGCAAAGCTGCCACTTGAACCGTTTCTCTTGCAGGAGCGGTTTCTTCATTAAAATACTTACTGTAGACAGCATTGATTCTTGCAAAATCATGCATATTGGTAATAAAAATGGTAGTCTTAAATACATTTTCAAAAGTCATTTCTGCTGCTTCCAAAAGTGCTTTTAAGTTTTGCATCACTTGTTCTGTTTCTGCTTCGATGTCATCTAAGACCAATTCCATAGTTGAGGGATTCAGAGCAATTTGTCCTGAAGTATACAAAGTATCGCCTAATATCACAGCTTGGCTATAAGGCCCGATGGGTGCAGGCGCATTTTTGGTATAAATGATTTTTTTCATGTGACGAATATTTTTTTTGTTATCTTAAAACTCGATCCGGAATTGTTCTTTTTTCCCACTTGATATCACTTAACACGCCAGACTTGATACCAATAAAGAAACTCCAAAAAGCGTTGGTTCCGTATGGCGTCCAACTAAAATCCATTCGCCAGCTCAACAAGTCACGAGAGAAACGAAACTGCGTAAAAGTTACACCCTTTTGCACAAGATCATATCCTGTAGAAACACCTACTTTCCATTTGGGCGCCAGATCAGAATTTACAGACATCATGACAGAATTTCCAGAAATTTCTTTTTCTCGACGATTATTTGAATAAGTCAACTGATAGGCAAAAGTAATATCCCACGGCAATTCATAATTGTAGAACCCTTTAAAATCATCCTTTTCTTTGTTGGCATCATCACCAAACTGGTTTGACCTTCGGTCACTAAAATCTGTATTCGTTCCGAACAAATCATCTTGTCTACCACCATTTCGAACCCCTTGATCATTTTTCTTTTGGGTGCCATCAGAAGCAAAATCTTTGTTACTTAGAGAATAATTTACAGTCATATTGGCGCTAGTCATTCGAAATAAGCTTCCGCCGTTATCAATATTGAAAGTGTTAAAAGCCCTTCCTGAATTATCAATGGCATACGGATTTAAGGTTGTGCCGAAATTGACATTCATTTTATTTTTAAAGAAAGCTGTACCACCGCTAACACGCAGCGGTGCCCACTTTAGAGAGTCGGCTGTGATATCATAACTTGTCGATAGATTAAGATTATTAAGTAACATGACCTTTCTAGGTTCTGTTTTCGTGGTATCTCTATCAGTAACTTTGGCTTCAAACGTATTGCTCAAACTAAAGCCAACACTGCTCGAAATGTCTTTGCCTGGAGCACCAAAGATCCCTTGTTCAAATCGAGTATATTCTTTAACCATGGTGCCACTTCCGTCGGCCGCATAAGTATCATAATATTGCTTAAAACTTGGTGTATAGCTATACGATATAGACGGTCTCATTACATGTCGTATTGCCTGTATCTTTTTTGTCTCACTAAATTTAAAAGTCCCGTAAATAGTAGTACCAACACTAGAAGAAAAAGAATAGGTCCGGAATGCATCAAACTTATTGACGTCCGCAACTTCTTCTTTATTTTTAAGTACATCAAAACTTTTTCGAATCGTTTTTAAGTACCATACTTCTTCATAATTGACAGAAGTAGTGGAACTAAAATACTTAAAAATTTTAAAATTGGTGCTCAATGGAATACTGTGCTGAAAACCAATCTTAGCATCTTTAAACATCTGTGGCTTGAAAAATAAAGAATCTGTGGTGGCTATTCTATTTTCTCCTCGAAGATTATATTGCAAATTGACATTTTTAATAAATCCTTTCTTTACACCATCCTTTGGAGCAAAAGGAAAAATACGATCAACACTTAGTTGTAGTGTCGGTAACGTCATATTTATTTGCTGTGTATTGGTGTTTTGCGAATGAGTAGCAGTCAGCGACATGTTAACCTGAGGAACCGAATTAAATGTTTTTGAGTAAGAAATAGATGAACTTAAGTTATTGTTCAAACTGGAACCCACATTCACTTGGTTAGCGGACTGTCTATAATAGACGCTACTTCCAAAATTGACCGAGGCAGAAAAACGAGAATTTGGACTTGCCTTGGAATCTTGCGAGTGAGACCATTGAATATTATAAATATTGGTTTTCGCATAATCTGGAAAACCTCTCTCGCTATTGATGAGGTTTTCAAAACGAAAATTGAGATTGCCCCGGAAGAAATACCTTTTCGCATAACTCGACTCCATGCGTGTGGCATAACTACCATTGGTATAATAATCACCCATAAGGGTCAAATCATAATAGTCACTCAATGCCAAGTAATAACCTCCATTTTGCAAAGAATACCCGCGATCTCTGGTGTCATTCCAAGTAGGAATTATTAAGCCCGATTGACTCGTTTCTGACATCGGGAAAAAAGCAAATGGTAGCGCGAGTGGTGTTGGCACATCAGCAATAACCATGTTGGTTAAACCAGTTACCACTTTTTTTCCTGGAACCAATTTCAGGCGGCTCGTTCTAAAGTAGTATTCTGGATCTTCAATATCTTCTGCGGTAGTAAAACGGGCGCCCTTAAGGAAATATACGGAATCATTAACCCTTTTAGATATTTCAGCGCGAACTTTGAATTCTCCTTGTTCAGTTCTTGAATTCCAAATTAATGCTTTTTTCGTCTTATAATTAAATCGTATTGAATCTGGTTCTACAACATTAGCACCTTGTTTAAAATTAGGGTACTGTGTATAATTTCCAGTCGAATCTTTAATTCGGCCTGCGTATACTTCATTCTTTTCGTAATCAAAAACAATGATTCCAGACTTTAACTCAATATCTTGATAATATAATTCAGCCTTGTCATATAAAGTGATTAGCTTTTTCTTTTGGTCTAATTTTGTATAAGACTCCGCTTTATACTTTATCTTTCCCTCTAAAACCGACTTCTTTGGCTTAATACTGTCAGTTTTTACGCTATCAGCAATTTTTCCAATTTCATTAATCGAAATAACGGTGCTGTCTTTTGCTGTCTTTGCTGGGAATGAGGCTGTTTTTTTATCCAGCTCTTGCCCATAACCTTTACTGATTCCAATTGTTAGAAAGATGGCTGATAAAACGATATGAAATAAGTTTGTATGCAAAGGTTTTAATGCTATTTTTGTAAAAATATGGCTTAATTTTTGACGCCCCAAACTTAATGATTATTTTCCGTCAAAAATAAGTATAATAAAAAATTAAACACTTAACATTATTACAAAAATTAACATTTATCGATACTATGCGTATGCCACATAAATTCAAGTATTTTTCCTTATTTTTCATTTTTGTATTTTCTCTTTCTTCTTATTCGCAATCTTCTGGTAAATTTAAAGTTACACTCGACGCTGGTCATGGTGCTCATGATTTTGGCGCTATCTATCACGGACATATTGAAAAAAATATCACTTTAGCAATAGTGCTCAAAGTCGGAAAGATTTTGGAAGCTAACCCAAATATTGAAGTAAATTATACGCGAAAGACAGATGTTTTTATTGAACTTGTAGAACGTTCTAGTATTGCCAACAGGGTAGATTCTAACATATTTGTTTCTATTCATTGTAATGCCAATAAGAATACAGCAGCAGACGGTTGTGAGACTTACGTCATGGGACTTAACAAAAACGCCTCTAACCTTGCGGTTGCCAAAAGTGAAAATGCTGTAATTACATTGGAGAAAGACTACAAACAAAAGTATGAAGGTTTTGACCCGAATAATCCAAGTTCAATGATCGGTTTAACGTTAATGCAAGAAGAATATCTTGAAAATAGTATTTCGCTAGCCAGCAAGATTCAAGATCAATTCGCTGGATTAAATAAGAAAACACGAGGCGTAAAGCAAGCGCCATTCATGGTTTTGCATAAAGCTTACATGCCAAGAGTCTTGATTGAGACTGGATTTATTTCAAATCCAACTGAGGGAGCAATGCTCGACTCCGAAGATGGCCAACAAGACATCGCGCAAGCCATCGCCAACGCCATCATTAGCTATAAAAAAGAGTATTTCGGAAGCAATAGTAGTGACGTAATTGAAAAACCCTCTAAGAAAATGACTGAGGAACCAAAGAAAGAAGAAGTTACCGTTGCGAAGTCTGATAGCGCTATAAATAAGCCAGAGCCTAAATCAGAAAGTGGGAACGTCGTTTTTAAAGTTCAAATTGCTGCAGCGAATAAAAAATTAGATTTGATTCCCTCAAATTTTAAAGGACTAAACAATGTGCAATCGACCACAGATAATGGACAATTGTATAAATACACTTACGGCGAAACTTCTGATTATGATGCTGCAAAGAAGTTTTTAGAAGAAGCCAAATCAAAGGGATATAGCTCTGCATATCTGATTGCGTTTAAAGACGGAAAGAAAATTAGTGTTCAAGATGCCTTGAAATAATATCTTGAGGTGTACTATTTTATTTTAAATTTGTTTAAATATCAAAATTTTGAAAATTACAAGAGAAATTAAGACCGCCATACTTGCTATAGCATCTATTTTACTATTTATTTGGGGATATAGCTTCCTAAAAGGAAAAGACTTATTAGCTGATTATACTACACTTTATGTCGAATATGATAATGTGGAAGGATTGGGGAAATCTGCAGCAGTAACGCTCAATGGTTTATCAATTGGAAAAGTAAACGGAATCAAATTTTCTGATAACACCGGAAAGCTAATGGTTGAACTTCAAATCAAATCTGATTTTCCTATTTCGAAATCGAGCGTGGCAACCATCTATGATCCAGGATTAATCGGAGGGAAACAAATTATGATTGTGCCGAATCTTAATGATAAAGAAATAGCAAAATCTGGTTCAAGATTGATGGGAAATATTAAACCTGGATTGACTGATTTGGTTGGAGAAAAACTGGCGCCTTTACAAGCGAAATTAGACAAAGTGTTGTTAAATGCAGATCAATTAATTTCTGGAATCAATAATGTACTGGATAAAAAAGGGCAACAAGACCTCAAGAAATCATTAGCAGAACTAAGTGAAACCATGGTTCAGTTTCACAAAGCATCCGAAAGCATGAATGGACTCATAGACAATAACAAAAGCAACATTACTGGTATTGTTTCAGATTTTCATAAGACTTCAACAAATTTAGCTAAGATGTCAGATTCCTTAAACAAAGCAGATTTAGGGAAAACTGTTAAAGATCTCCAAGCAACCTTGCAAAAAGTAGATCATATGTTAGCAGATATGAACGCTGGCAAAGGTACAGCCGGTAAAATGTTAAAAGATGAAGCCCTCTACAATAATCTTAGTCAAACTTCTAAGGAACTAGAATTGTTATTACAAGACGTGAGACTGAACCCAACAAGATACGTTAATGTTTCGCTTTTCGGTAAAAAGAATAAACCTTACGTAGCGCCTTCCAATTCAAATACTAAGTAAAAATACAAAGTATGCAATATTTAGACAATTTGTTTTTTGCCATAATTCTCGCCATTGGTGTGTCTTATTTTGTAAAGAATGTAAAGAAGATCATTCGCAATATCAAATTAGGTCAAGACATTGATCGTTCTGATCGTTCTTCTGATCGATGGAGAAACATGGCCATGATTGCATTAGGTCAATCCAAAATGGTGAAACGTCCAATCGCTGGATTCTTACATATCATCGTATACGTTGGTTTTGTTATCATCAATATCGAAGTTCTAGAAATTATTATTGATGGATTGTTCGGAACACACCGTGTTTTCTCCTTTCTTGGAACATTGTACGATATATTAATAGGCTCATTTGAAATTCTAGCATTGCTAGTTTTAATCGCAGTAATTGTTTTCCTAGTTCGCAGAAATATCATCAAATTAAGAAGATTTGTAAGTTCAGATCTAAAAGGTTGGCCAAAAAGTGATGCGAATTATATTTTGTATTTTGAAATTGTATTGATGTCTCTTTTTCTATTGATGAATGCCGCGGATTTTCATTTGCAACATATTCCTGGCGGTTTTGGACATTATGAGCAAGCGGGCTCCTTTCCAATCTCGCACTTGATTGCACCTTTCTTTAATGGAATGAATCCAACATCTGTAGCCTTTTTTGAAAGAATCTTTTGGTGGTTGCATATCACTGGAATCTTAGTCTTCTTAAATTATTTATATTTTTCCAAACATTTACACATACTCTTAGCATTTCCGAATACGTATTTCGCGGACCTAAATCCAAAAGGACAGTTCGACAATCTAGCATCTGTTACTAATGAAGTAAAATTGATGATGGATCCCAATGCAGATCCATACGCCGCCGCTCCAGTCGATGAAAATGCAACTCCAGCTAAATTTGGAGCTAGTGATGTACAAGATCTCAATTGGGTGCAATTACTGAATGCTTATACGTGTACTGAATGCGGTCGATGTACTTCATCTTGCCCAGCCAATCAAACAGGTAAAAAACTATCTCCTCGTAAAATCATGATGGATACAAGAGATAGATTAGAGGAAGTGGGTAAAAATATTGACGCAAATAATGGTATTTTTGTGCCCGATAATAAAATGCTACTCAATGACTATATTACTGCAGAAGAGCTGTGGGCATGTACGTCTTGTAATGCATGTGTTGAAGAATGTCCAGTGAATATTAGTCCTCTTTCAATCATTATGGATATGCGACGTTATTTAGTAATGGAACAAAGCGCAGCACCAATGTCACTTAATGCAATGATGACGAATATCGAAAATAATGGTGCGCCATGGCAATACAATCAGCAAGACCGATTGAATTGGAAGAATGAAAATTAATATATAATAAAATAAAAATTCTCTTATAGGTGAGGTTAAGGGTGTTTTTAATCAATTTTGGCAAAATAAATTAGAAACAAAACGAAAATGAAAACAGAAGATTTAGACAAGCAGTTAATCGCTGCTACAGAAAATGGACATACGATTAGTCCAATTCTACCTGAGGGAATTAAGAATTATTTGATTGATATTGATGGAACCGTATGCGATGATATTCCGAACGAAGAGCCGGAAAGAATGTTAACCGCGGACGTTTATCCAGATGCTTTGGTAACTCTAAATAAATGGTACGACGAAGGACACATTATATTCTTTTTTACTTCACGAACAGAAGCGCACAGAGAATATACTGAAATTTGGTTAAAGAAACACGGATTCAAATACCACGGTATTTTATTCGGAAAACCTAGAGGAGGAAATTACCATTGGATCGACAATCATTTAGTAAAAGCAACCCGTTATAGAGGAAAGTTTACGGATTTGATTGAAAAAGAAGTAACTATTCAAGTATTCGATGACGGAAAACACGAATAAAGTGGCTGAGTAACTGAGTGCCTGAGTGCCTTAGTATTACAGCTACTGAAAAAGAATAGCATATTTTAAAGTATAAACTGTTGCTCAGCGACTTAGGTTCTCAGCAACTCAGTAACTAAGATTATGGCAGAGCAATTATCAGTACCAACCATGGCCGAACTATTAGCTCAAGGCAAACAACCGGAAGTATTATTTTGGGTTGGATGCGCTGGGAGTTTTGATGATCGAGCAAAGAAAATTACAAAAGCGTTTGTTCGAATTCTGAATCGAGCTAATGTAGAATTTGCCGTTTTAGGTACTGAGGAAAGTTGCACTGGTGATCCCGCAAAACGGGCAGGAAATGAGTTCTTGTTCCAGATGCAGGCGATGATGAATATTGAAGTCTTAAATGCTTATGAAGCTAAGAAGATCGTTACTGCCTGTCCACATTGCTTTAATACGCTTAAAAACGAATACCCTGAATTGGGAGGGAAATACGAAGTTGTGCATCATACTGAATATCTAAAATCTCTTTTAGATTCTGGTAGATTAACCATCGAAGGTGGACAATTCAAAGGAAAAAGAATCACATTCCACGATCCATGCTATTTAGGACGTGCGAATAATATTTATGAAGCACCACGCGATCTAATTCAAAAATTAGACGCGGAATTGGTTGAAATGAAACGTTCTAAAGCCAATGGTTTGTGTTGTGGTGCTGGTGGCGCACAGATGTTCAAAGATGCTGAACCTGGAAATAAAGAAGTCAACATCGAAAGAACCGAAGACGCGCTCGAAACACAACCTCAAATTATTGCTGCAGGATGTCCGTTTTGCAATACGATGCTTACTGATGGTGTGAAAAACAAAGAGCGAGAAAGTGATGTGAAAGTAATGGACATCGCAGAATTAATTGCCAATGCGCAGGATTTATAAAACGTAAATCCAATCATTTAAATCAAAAACCATGTACGTTCCTTTTGAAAATTTGCCCGTCGAATCCAAAATTTGGATTTATCAATCCAATAGAAGATTTACTGACGACGAACTCAATGCAATCGAAGTCGATTTGAGATCTTTTGTCGATTCATGGGCAGCGCACGGAACAAGTCTAGAAGCTTCTTATTTATTGATGTACAATCGTTTTATTATTCTTGCGGTCAATCAAGATATTCAAATGGCAACAGGCTGCTCGATTGATAAGTCGGTTTCCTTCATTCAAGAAATAGAACAAAAACACGAAGTTGATTTACTTGATAAAATGAACGTTACCTTCAAACTAGGGGAGCACATTGCACACAAACCACTCATTGATTTCAAGAAAATGGCCAAAGACAAAGCTGTTTCCGAAAACACCATTGTCTTCAATAATTTGGTTAATACCATCGAAGAATGGAATGACAATTGGGAAGTTCCCGCAAAAGATAGCTGGCACAGCCGCTTCTTTTAATTTTTTTAAGGATGAATAAGTCACTTCTCAAGCTATTATTTTTCGGCAGCTTCCTTCTTATAGGATGCGCCAGCAAAAAAGCACCAATAACGACAATTCCAACACCTATAGTGCCTGTTCCAAAACCTGTCGTCGAGAACTTTTTGGGAGACTTTGATTCAGAAATTCAAAAGAAATGGGTTGATAGTATTTATAATACGATGACTTTTGATGAAAAAATCGGGCAGTTATTTATGGTTTCTGCTTATTCTAATAAAGATTCGGTGCACGTTAATGCCATCAATAAATTAATACAAGAAAGCAAAGTTGGTGGACTTATCTTCTTTCAAGGCGGGCCTGTTCGTCAAGCATTATTAACAAATCGTTTTCAATCAAGATCGAGAATTCCACTATTAATCGGAATTGATGCAGAATGGGGATTAGGCATGCGGCTCGACTCGACTTATCGCTATCCTTGGAATATGACTTTGGGTGCCATTCAAAATAAGAAATTATTAGAAAAAGTTGGTACGCAAATGGGCGAGGAGAACAAACGAATTGGTGTTCATTTCAATTTTGCGCCAGTGGTTGACATCAATACCAATCCGAAGAATCCTATCATTGGTTTCCGTTCCTTTGGAGAAGACAAAGTAAATGTTGCGGAAAGTGCTTCCGCGCTAATGAAAGGCTATCAAAGCATGGGATTATTGGCAACTGGAAAACATTTTCCAGGTCATGGCGATACAGAAGTCGATTCGCATCATTCACTTCCAACGATTACATTTTCGAAAGAACGGCTTGAAGACGTAGAACTATATCCCTACAGAAAACTATTTGCAGAGGGTCTGGCATCAGTAATGGTGGCACATCTTAATGTACCAAGTTTAGAGCCTCGCGAAAACATTCCGTCTTCGGTCTCGCATAACATTATCACCGATTTGCTAAAAAACGAAATGGGTTTTAATGGACTCATATTTACTGATGCGCTGAATATGAAAGCAGCGGCGAACTTCAGAGCACCAGGTGAAATCGATTTAGAAGCTTTTCTTGCTGGAAATGACATTTTGCTTTGTCCCGAAAATGTTCCTGTTGCAGCAGAAAAATTATGTATGGCGTACCAAGACAGCATGATTTCGGATGAAAGATTGGCTTACTCGGTCAAGAAAATCCTGAAGTACAAATACAAAGCGGGACTTAATTCCTATAAACCTATTCCCATTCCAAATCTATATTCAGATTTGAATCCAGGAAAGAATGATGTTTTGCAATACGAACTCTATGAAAATGCGATTACAGTGCTGAAGAATCAAGACGATATTCTACCACTGAAAAACCTCGCAAACGAGAAAATTGCCTACGTGAAATTAGGCGACGATGTCAACAGTGCTTTCCTTTCGACACTCAAAAAATATACGAATGTAGTTGAAATTAAAGATGAAGATATCGATTGCTTAACGGATGAATTGGTTTTGTATTCTAAGGTTATCGTTGGCTTTCATAAGTCCGATAAAGCATGGAAAAGTCATGCATTCACCGATAAAGAATTATTTTGGTTATCTGAAATAGCCAAGAATAATGTGACGATTTTGGATGTTTTTACGAAACCTTATTCTTTAATTCCTGTTCAGTATTTTGATGATATTGAAGGCGTTGTAGTTTCTTATCAAAATAGCGACATCGCGCAAACAGTTTCAGCGGAACTACTTTTTGGTGGCATTGAATCCAAAGGTAAGTTGCCAGTTTCTATCAATGCAACTTTTAAAGCTGGTGATGGACTGACAACCCAAAAATCGAATCGTTTGGGTTTTGCATTACCAGAAAATGTCGGCATGGATTCTGCAAAACTGGCCAAAATTGAAAGCTATGCCAATTATGCCATAAACAAAAAGATGACCCCCGGAATACAAGTACTTGTGGCAAGAAAGGGAAAGGTTATTTATCAAAGGTCATTTGGTTATTTTACGTATGAAAATAAAACTAAAGTAAATAACGAAACGGTTTACGATATCGCCTCATTAACGAAGATTATTGCTACGCTTCCTAATGTGATGCAGCAATATGATTCTCAAAAAATCAATATGCAGACCACTTTGGGAGAACTATTGCCAATCTTTAAAAATTCAGACAAACAAGACATTCCTTTTAAGGATTTGTTGTCCCATTACGCGCGTCTTCAAGCCTGGATTCCATTCTATAAAATGACCTTGGATAGTGCTAAAAATCCGTTGCCAAAATATTATAGAAAAATCGCTAACGACCAGTTTTCAAAGCAAGTAGCGGATAGTTTGTTTATGAGAAATGACTATCATGACTCCATTATGAAGATGATTGTCGATAGCAAATTGCTTCCAAAAAAAGAATACAAATACAGCGATTTTACATTTATCATTCTAAAAGATTATTTAGAAAAAGTAACTGGCAAAAAACTAGAAGTGTTGGTTAAAGAACAATTTTATCAATCATTGGGAATGAACAACACTGCTTTCAATCCGCTGAATTATTCCTTCGAAAAAGAGGATATTCCGCCGACTGAAATCGACACGTATTTCCGTCATCAATTGATCCAAGGTTACGTTCATGATATGGAAGCTGCCATGGAAGGCGGAGTAGGCGGGCATGCAGGGATCTTTTCGAATGCAATGGATATTGCCAAAATGATGCAAATGTATTTACAAAAAGGGAATTATGGTGGTCAGCAATACTTCTCTGAAAAAACATTTACTGATTTTAATACCTGTTATTTCTGTGCTGAAGGCAATAGACGAGGCATTGGCTTTGACAAACCTCAAGCAGCAGGAACTGCAGGACCAACTTGTGGTTGCGCTTCTTTAACAAGTTTTGGACATACCGGTTTCACTGGAACTATGGCATGGGCTGATCCAGAGGAAGAATTAATCTATGTGTTTTTATCAAATCGAACCTATCCAGAATCTACTATCAATACATTATCTAAAGAAAATATTCGAGAAGATATTCAGAAAGTCATTTATGAAGCGATTATTCGCTAAATTTGAATTTGATAGTATTCACTTTAAAACACTTATTTGTTGCAATAAAATAATTTACATTTGCTAAAAACTAATTCACTTTTATGAGAAAATATTGTACTTCAGCCGTTTATTTTTTGTTCATTTTTACCTTACTTGTTTCATCCTGTAGTACAGATGGTGATTCGAATGTCCCAAATGAAGTTGGACCACTAGCAATCACAACGACAGAAGCTACACTTATTAACTTAACAACTGCGACTGTAGGTGGAAAATTATTATCAACTGGAGGTGGAACTATTATCTCTCGCGGTGTATGTTATTCAACAGAACCAAGTCCAACGATTGAAGATACAAAGATTTCTAAACCTGGAAATTTGGGAACGTTTACTTGTCAATTGAGTGGTCTTACAGCTAACACGCAGTACTATGTACGTGCTTATGCTTCGAATGTTTCTGGACTTGCTTACGGTCAAGAAATCACATTTACGACAACCTCAGAATTAGTTTCCGCTCCAATTATTACGACAACAGATGCATCGGAAATTACGGAAACATCAGCTATTAGCGGTGGAAATGTTATTTCAGCAGGAGGATCTGAAATTATTTCTAGGGGTATTTGTTGGGCAACAACTGAAAATCCAAGTATACTCAATAATGTGATTGAAGCTGCAGGTTCTACCGGAACTTTCACTACGTCTTTAATTGGATTAAACCCAGAAACAACTTACTATGTGCGCGCCTATGCAACCAATAGTGTCGGCACCAGCTATGGGAATCAAATTTCTTTTGTTACTACAATTGAATCTGCAATTGATTTGCCAGTAGTGATGACTACTGAACCGTTCGAAATCCTTGAAACCTCTGCAATCAGCGGCGGTGATGTTACCTCTATTGGAGGTGGACCAATTACGGCACGTGGAATTTGTTGGTCGACAACTCAAAGCCCAACGACTGCTGATAACGTTGTTCCTGATTCAGGATCTAGCGGTCCATTTGAGAGTGACATAACTGGTTTGTCTTCTGGTACTGAATATTTTGTGCGGGCTTTTGCTACAAATGCTGGAGGAACTTCATATGGTGAGGAGTTTTCGTTTACGACAAATTAGATTAAAAGCACGGTAAATTTTGATTTGTGAGCACATCGTAATTTCGCTTAATAATTTTATTTTATATAAATGAAGCAATACCAACTTTTCGCTCTAATATCAATGCTGTTTGCTGGCTTAACCTCCGTAATAGCGAAAGCTGGACTAAAAAACGTGGCAAGTGATACTGGAATTGCAGTGAGGACATCATTCGTTTTTATCTTAATCTGGCTCAATGTTTTTGTGTTTAATAATGTAAAAGATTTTAGCAATCTTACACAAAAAGACATACTGTTATTGGGTATTTCAGGAGTAACCACTTCACTTTCTTGGATTTTTTATTACAAAGCAATTAAAATCGGCAATGTGTCTGAAGTGGCACTCATTGACAAAGGAAGTATTGTCATTACATTATTGCTTTCCATTTTTTTTCTGAAGGAAATCTTCACCTGGAAAATGGCGCTTGGCGGTTGTATGATTATCGGCGGTTTGCTTGTGTTAACGCTCAAATAATTAACGTAACATTTAGGATTGCACTTCGCTATTTTTACTAAATTCGTTCTACTAAAAATCATCTATGAAAATAGCTATTGTTTGTTATCCAACTTTTGGTGGAAGTGGCGTGGTCGCTACAGAACTTGGATTAGAGTTAGCGCGACGCGGGCATGAAATTCATTTTATTACGTATAGCCAACCTGTTCGACTGGCACTTTTAAATCCAAATGTTCACTATCATGAAGTAAATGTTCCGGAATATCCACTGTTTCACTACCAACCATACGAATTGGCCTTGTCAAGCAAATTGGTAGATATGGTCAAACTATATAAGATCGAACTCTTACACGTACATTACGCCATTCCGCATGCCTACGCAGGCTATATGGCAAAACAAATGTTGAAAGAAGAAGGTATTGATATTCCGATGGTCACGACGTTACATGGCACCGACATCACGCTAGTTGGAAATCATCCGTTTTATAAGCCAGCCGTAACATTCAGTATCAACAAATCCGATGTCGTAACTTCTGTCTCCGAAAGTTTAAGACAAGAAACGCTAAAACTCTTTAATATTACCAATGAAATTGAAGTTATTCCTAATTTTATTGAACTGAACAAAATCATCGACGACGCTACTATACCTTGCTACCGCTCCGTAATCGCCAAAGAAAGCGAACGCGTTATCACGCACATTAGCAATTTTAGAAAAGTGAAAAGAATTCCAGACGTCATAAAAATTTTCTATAAAATTCAACAGCAAATTCCTGCTAAATTGATGATGGTTGGTGATGGACCAGAAAAGGAAAAAGCAGAAAGACTTTGCCACGAATTAGGGATTCAAGACAAAGTGATTTTCTTTGGAAACAGCAATGAGATTGACCGTATTCTAAGCTATTCAGATTTATTCTTATTGCCGTCAGAAACCGAAAGTTTTGGATTGGCTGCTCTAGAAGCAATGGCTTTAAGTGTGCCAGTAATTTCTAGTAATTCTGGCGGATTGCCGGAGGTAAATTTTGACGGCGTATCTGGTTATCTAAGTGACGTTGGAGATATTGAAAACATGGCGGAAAATGCAATCAAAATTCTACTAAGCGACGACACGCTAAACAAATTCAAAACAAACGCTTTGCTAACCGCAAAACAATTCGATATTCAAAACATTTTGCCATTGTATGAGGAACTTTATCTAAGAGCAATCAGCATTTATGCTTAAACTAAATTCTGCAATGAAAAAGGCGATAACATCATTTTTATTTCTCTTTCTAATATCTTGTAGTACAAGTCATAAGACTATTGAATCAAAACCTTTGTATGAAATTTTGACGTCCCAAGAAGACGGCGGTGCAACCATTCGCTTTTTTGAAATACTGTCGGAGGAACGCGAAATCAAAATGCTTCAGAACGATGCGTTTTTGAAAAATAAAATCAATGCAGATGATACCAAAACTGCCAACTTTATCATCTTAAATATGGGTGAAAAAACTACACTCGGCTACACCATTTCAATTCAAAATGTGGAAGAAACACCTTTAAAAATTATTATAACAACCGAAGACAACGAGCCGAAATCCAAACAAACAGAAGAAAAGGAAGTGTTCTATTACCCGTACACCATTGTAAAGGTAAATTCTAAAAAGGAAATTGTTATTCAATAAAAAATCCACTATTTCTAGTGGATCTTTCTTTAATATCTTGTCAATAATTAGAACTGATAACGCACCGAAATAGCAATGTCAGAACCATAGCTGTTTTCGTAGTAGCCACTTCCACCAAACTCTGGTCGGAAATCTAGCGACAATAATAGTGGAATGTCAAAATCATATTCAACACCAATATCTCCTGCAGCAAAAACAAAAGTGCCACTATCGCTAAAGCCATTCTTGTTGTATCGCCATGAACCTAATCCAGCGCCACCGCCCGCATACCAATTGAAATTACCATCAATATTCCAAACCCATTGATAAAGTGCAGTCAATTTAGTTGCGTCTACGTTCTTGCTATTTCTCCATCCTAAGTTACCTTCTAAACGATTTGAATCTCCAATGGCTCTTTGATACGAAACTTCCGCACCAAAACCATCGTTATCACCCAATCTCAAACCCAAAGCATTCTCCGAAATTTTTTGCGCTTGACTTGTTAAAACAAAACCTATAAATAAGGATACCGTAATAAATAATTTTTTCATTTGCTTACATTTTAGTTGTTGCAAATTTAAACATTAAAAACGGCAAATAATTGTATCGATGAGTAAAAAAAATTACCACAATCATTTTACTTTAATAAGAATTGATTTGCTTCGAAAAAACGATTGACGCCACTATTTGTTGGCTAATATTCGTTTCCATTTCTAACAAATCATCTTCCTCCGTATAATTACATTCGCTATAACGATACAATTTCCAACGTTTGGAATGATACTCCAAAGCGGTCAAATTCTCCACCCAATCGCCAGAATTCAAATACGTTGTTGCGCCATTTTTATTTGATTTCTGAACGATTTTTGGCTCATGAATATGCCCACAAATGACATAATCATACTGCTTCTCAATCGCCAAATCTGTTGCTGTGGTTTCGAAATCCGAGATGTGTTTCACCGCTTTCTTTACGCTTGCTTTAATCTTTTTAGAAAAAGAATAGGGCTCTTTCCCCATTTTATGCAAACACCAATTCACAAATCGATTGATTAAAATCAAGTAGTCATAACCCAATCCACCCAATTTGGCAATCCATTTTGAATGTTGTACCGAAACGTCAAAAACGTCTCCATGAAAAATCCATGCTTTCTTGTCATCTAAATCTAAAACGAGCTTATCTACAATAGAAAATCCTCCCATCGTCGTGTCGCTAAACTTTCGAAGCAATTCATCATGATTTCCCGTTATGTAGTAAATTTTGGTTCCTTTACTCGCCAAACTAATAATCTTCTTGATTACCTTCAGATGAACAGCCGGAAAGTACGATTTTCTAAACTGCCAAATGTCGATGATATCACCATTTAGCACTAATGTTTTGGGCTTGATTGAATTGAGATAGTTCAACAATTCTTTTGCGTGACTTCCAAATGTTCCCAAGTGAACATCAGAAATAACAACGAGTTCTACTTTTCTTTTTTTCAAAATAAGTGATTTGAAGTTTAGCAAATTAAGCTACTTACTATTAACTCTTCGCCATTCATATGTTAAGAAACTGTAGTAAAATAAGGACTAAAATTAAATTTCTATTAACCGAAACAACTTCAATTGAAGAAGAATTTCCTTCAGACTTTCAATTTTTGAACTAAAATGTTACATTTGTTTAAAACCAATCTAGATGGCAGGAAATAGTTACGGTACACTTTTCAAACTCACGACTTTTGGAGAATCCCATGGCGAAGCACTCGGCGGCATCATTGACGGTTGTCCACCTAATATTTTGCTTGATTTTGTCGCCATCCAATTCGAAATGTCCAGAAGAAAACCAGGACAATCCGCCATAGTAACACAACGCAAAGAAGACGATGACGTACAATTCCTTTCCGGAATCTTCGAAGGCAAAACAACAGGAACGCCCATCGGTTTCATCATCCCAAATACCAACCAAAAATCAGAGGATTATTCGCATATCAAAGACACTTATCGCCCAAGCCACGCCGATTATGTCTACGAGAAAAAATATGGAATTCGCGACTATCGCGGCGGCGGAAGAAGTTCAGCGCGCGAAACGGCATGTCGTGTGGTAGCTGGAGCCATTGCAAAACAAGTGCTGCACCATATCAAAATCAATGCTTTCGTTTCTTCAGTCGGAGAAATCTTTATCGATAAACCTTATCAACAACTCGATTTTTCTCAAACCGAAAACAACGCCGTTCGCTGTCCAGATCCTGAAACTGCCACGAGAATGGAAGAACATATCAAAGAAATTCGCAAACAAGGCGATACTGTTGGCGGAACGGTCACTTGCGTGATTCAAAATGTACCGATCGGATTGGGTGAGCCAGTTTTCGATAAACTTCATGCTGAATTGGGAAAAGCGATGCTTTCTATCAATGCGGTGAAAGGTTTCGAATACGGTAGCGGCTTCTGCGGCGCCAGAATGAAAGGCAGCGAACACAACGATTTGTATTTACCCGACGGGACCACCAAAACCAATCTTTCTGGCGGTATTCAAGGTGGAATTTCAAACGGAATGGACATCTACTTTCGAGTGGCGTTCAAACCCGTCGCGACACTCATTCAAAAACAAGAAACATTAGACAATCAAGGAAATATCGTCGAAATGCAAGGCAAAGGTCGTCATGATCCGTGCGTGGTCCCGCGAGCTGTTCCCATCGTCGAGGCCATGGCGGCAATAGTTCTAGCTGATTTTTATTTGCTCAACAAAAGATATAATAATAATGTTTAGGAGCTGCTTCCTGCTGTTCGCTCTATCTTTTGCGCCACACGAGTGAAGCGAACTGACGAAGTATACCATGGCACAAAAGGATGCCGCTACCATCAGGGCTAGGGCATTTGATTTCTTAACAAAACTATCTTGTAATAATTTAAAATATGACATCAACCGAAACTCAAAAAAAATCCATCCTCTCCAACCTAACTACGCAAATTCTGATTGCCATGTTTGTTGGGGCAATCCTCGGAATTATCATCCACAACAATTGGACGGAAGAGGCTGCCAAAGAATTTAGTGGCTATATCAAGCTGTTGGCAACCATTTTCATTAGACTCGTTCAAATGATAATTGCGCCTTTGGTATTCACTACTTTGGTCGTTGGAATTGCCAAGTTAGGTGATATCAAAGCTGTGGGAAGAATAGGAGGTAAGGCACTGGGTTGGTTCTTTTCCGCTTCGCTGATCTCCTTGTTGATTGGTATGTTTTGGGTCAATATTTTACAACCTGGTGTAGGATTGCATCTGTCTGATGTGGACTTATCCGCCGCTTCCGAAGTTACGGATAAGACGCAAAATTTCTCCGCACAAAACTTTGTAGAACACATAATCCCGAAAAGTATTGTCGAAGCCATGGCGACCAATGAAATTTTACAAATTGTTATCTTTTCTATTTTCTTTGGATTAGCTGCAGCATCTATTGGAGACTTTGCAAAACCTGTAGTGAGTGCGTTAGACAAAACATCTCACATCGTTTTGAAAATGGTAAATTATGTGATGAAGTTCGCACCAATTGGTGTTTTCGGAGCCATAGCTGGGGTATTTGCCGTACGAGATTTTAATGAATTACTTTTGACTTACGCCAAGTACTTTGGATCTTTCTTGGTTGGAGTGACGTCCCTCTGGGCTTTTCTATTGATTATAGGATTTCTATTTTTAGGCAAACGAATGAAAACATTATTGCAACATATTGTGAGTCCATTGATTATTGCTTTCGGAACAACAAGCAGCGAAGCCGTTTTCCCCAAATTGACAGAGGAACTAGAACGATTTGGCGTCAAAGACAAAATTGTTTCCTTTATGCTCCCTTTGGGCTATTCCTTCAACTTAGACGGAAGCATGATGTATATGACCTTTGCTAGCATTTTCATAGCTCAAGCCTACGGAATAGATTTGTCTTTGGGAACACAACTCACGATGCTTTTGGTCTTGATGCTAACAAGCAAAGGAATTGCAGGTGTTCCAAGAGCCAGTTTGGTTGTTGTCGCTGCCACTTGCGGTATGTTCAAAATTCCCATAGAAGGCATTGCATTAATATTACCAATTGACCATTTTTGCGATATGTTTAGAAGTGCCACAAATGTACTAGGTAATGCTTTGGCAACTTCTGTTGTCGGGAAATGGGAAAAGGAAGATTAGGTTAGAAAACATTTTCAATTATATTTACATTATTAATCTCAAAACTATATTTATGAAAAGAATTTTACTATCACTTGTTGTTTTAACTTCTATTTGCGATGCGTCAAGCCAAATACTGCAATCAGAAAATTTTGACTCATTACCAATTGGTGCAGTAGGAACTGATGCAACAGGCACCATTCCAACTAACAACTTTTTTACGCTGTCAACAAACTATGATTTAGACCCATTAGCCGCAACGACAGGTACAAATGCAGGGCCAGGAAATTTCCAAATTGCTGATTACGGGGACGGTCATGGAACTGTATTGCAAATTGAAGGAACCAATGGAGACAAAGGTCGAAGAAATATGTGGTCCGGAGGTTTGGCAGACCAGTGGGCTTTTAGAGACCCTGCTAATGATCGTATTCAAGTTGAATTTGATTTGTTTACCGGAGCAGGTGGCGGAGATAGCAACAATACCAAAGGATTGTACATTTACGATGCTACGACAAATACATCTTCTCTTAAAATCTTGGGAGGTTTTGTATTCAATACTAAAACGCTAATCCTTCAAGGAATCGGCTATTATACAAGTGCTACAGCTCCAATTGCCAACTATGGTTTTTTCTTAGGAACTGGAGGAACAAATCTTGTTTTACCAGCCAATCAATGGGTTAGACTTACTGTGAGTTTTAATAAAACTAGCGGGCAAATTGTATGGAAAGGACCATCGTTCCTAGGTCAAGTTGTGGGAGCAGCGGCTGGTGTAGATCCGGACAAAGTGGCTTTTATTTCCAGAAGTGGATCTGCAGCAGCCACAGGAACTACGGCAGCGATTGTCAACGCAGCGGCAACCACTGCAGGATTCTTTGATAATTTGCTAGTTACGGCGACCAATATTGACTTGTTGGGTGTAAATGAAATTGCCGCCGCTGACCTTTCAGTTTCTGTGTTTCCAAATCCAGCAAAAGATCATATCAATATTTCTAGTACTATAAATAATGGGATTAACGCTGTAACTTTGACCGATATCAATGGTAGAGATGTAAAGCAAGAATCATTTGAGAGTGCCGCTGATGCTGTGATTGATATTACAGATGTTGCGACAGGAATTTACATGATGAAAATAGATACGGAAACGACATCTATTGTAAAGAAAATTATTAAAAACTAATTTCTTCATTGCCAAATAAAAAAGACGCCCTTAAAATCAGGGCGTTTTTTATTGCAAAAATTTAGCTTCTAATGCTGCAGTAGGCACCAAGCATACGTCTTTTTTCCCGTGCCATTTATACCGATTCTTGGCAACGTAATCATAAATCAAGTTCCGAAATCCAGTTGGAATAATTCTAAAGATAGTGCCTAAATGAAATATACCGCCCAAACCTCGTGCAATTTGAAGCGCGGCATTCGACTTATAATAGTACGCAACTCCCGGTTGATACAATACTACCGAATCTATATTCTTAGCATTAATGCCGATATGAGCTATAATCTTTTGTCCCAATTCCGACTGTAGAGACACGAATCGAAATACATCATCCTTGTCATACTTAATAACGAATTGCACCGATGCCTCGCATAAGTTGCACAGACCGTCAAACAAAATGATTTTCTTTCCTGCTGGTAAGTCTAACATTCCTTATTTTTTTGATTCTACAAATTCCAAGACATCAACGCTAACAGTGGAGGTAAACACTCCATAATTGACCGTCGCTTTATTCTTTTCAATTTTGTCAATACTGCCAATGGCCTTACCGTCAAACATGCGAACACGATCGCCGACTTTTAGTACAGGCTTGGGTTTTTCAACTACAGTCTTCGCTTTGAGTTTCTTTTCCTTTTTCTCCGTTCTTATTTGTTCTACTTGAACAGTAACTTCTTTTAGTATTTCTTTCTTTTGAACTTCCTTTATTTTGGTTTCCTTGACAGTGGCTTTCTTACGCTTAGAATTTTCAATCTCGACAATCTTAAGAAACTCGCCGATGAGTTCCTTTTTGTTTTTTGAATTGAAATATTTTTCAGCAATATCGTCAATTTTTTGTCCCATGTAAATCAAACGCTGGTTGCTATCGTATAACTCTTGGTAGCTTTCCAATTTCTGTTTGATTTTGGTATTGATCACTGCCATTTTTGAACTTTCCTCTCGTGCTTTCGACTCTTCCTCTTTTAAATTCTGTGACGTTTTCTCCAATTTGGAACGTTCTTTTTGAAGGGTTGCAATAGTCTTGTCGAAGCGAACTTTTCCTACTTCAATCTTCTTTTTGGCACGATTTATCAAACCAAAGGGGATTCCATTTTTCTGTGCCACTTCAAATGTAAACGAACTTCCCGCTTGACCAATCACCAATTTGTAAATGGGCTCCAACGATTTTTCGTCAAAAAGCATGTTGGCATTTACGGCAAAAGGCAATTCATTAGCTAATATTTTCAGGTTTGAATAGTGTGTAGTTATAATCCCAAATGCTTCCCGATGATAGAATTCTTCTAAGAAAATCTCCGCCAATGCGCCACCTAATTCTGGGTCGGAACCAGTTCCGAATTCATCAATAAGAAACAGTGTTTTTGCATTGCACTTCTTCAGAAAATAATTCATGTTCTTCAATCGGTAGCTATAAGTACTTAGATGATTTTCAATAGATTGATTATCTCCAATGTCCGTTAAAATACGGTCAAAAAGAAACGTTTCGCTGCGTTCGTGAACAGGAATTAGCATTCCGGATTGTAGCATTAATTGCAACAATCCAACGGTTTTTAATGAAATTGTTTTTCCACCGGCATTGGGTCCAGAAATGACAATGATTCGCTTCTGGTGATGTAATTCAAAGGTCTGCGGATACGTAACTTCATTTAATTCTTTATTATTCAAATACAGAATCGGATGATAAGCTTCCTTAAAGTACAGTTTCCGTTCGTCATTTATCTTTGGCAAAATAGAATTGGTACGGAGCGCATATTTTGCCTTAGCTGCGACAACATCAATATCACTTAGAAATTCTTGGTATTGAACTAATAGTGGTAGAAAAGTGCGAACACTGTTGGTCAATTGTTTTAGTATCCTCGTAATTTCTTCTGTTTCTTCGTATTCTAAATTGCTTAATTCACGTGAATACTTCAAAGTCGTCTCTGGTTCAATGTACGCAATGCTTCCCGTTTTTGAACTTCCTAAAATAGAACCTTTCACTTTACGACGATACATCGCTAGCACTGCTAATACGCGTCGATTTTGCACAAAACTTTCCCGAATTTCATCTAAGTAGCCGAGGCCATTATACTGTGTCAGCGCCATACCAAAACTCTGGTTGACTTTTCCTCGAACCACATTCATGTTTCTCCTAATCTCTAATAAATCTGGCGACGCATTGTCTTTGATTTCGCCATATTTGTCAACAACATCGTCTATGAGATTAACAATCGCTTTGGTAATTTCTATCGCCGAAGATTTTGAATATAAGTTGGGGTAATACTCCTCAAATTTCTTTAAGAACAACAACAAAGTATTTGCTGTTTCTGATATCGATGCGATTTTTCTGAAGCTGGAGAGTTCAAGAAAACTATCTTCAATACCCAGAAACCTAATTTCGTTCGTGATGGCATCAAAACCGTGATTTGGAATCGCATTATTATTTTCGAAAGAAGACAAGTATTCTGAAGTTTGAAGTAAGGCACGCATCAAATCGTCCTTTTCTTTAAAAGGAATAATCTGTAAAGATTTTTGTTTACCAAGTTCAGTATTGCAAAGTATCGACAACGATTCTAATATGGTTGGGAACTGTAAATCTTGTAAGGTCTTTGGGGTAATACTAATCATTTTCTGTTTTCAGTTGCAAGGATTCAAAGTTACAAAGTTCATTGGTTAATTCCATTACCTTTTTGTCGAGTTTATGAAAATCTTTACGAACTTTGTTGGAAACTCAAACCATGGAAATTCCCGAGTCTTGGCGGTCATTTTTAGAAGAAGAAATACGAAAACCCTATTTTCGTGATTTAGAAAATCTTGTTGAAAAGGAATACCAAGAGCATATTTGTTTCCCTCCAAAAGACTTGATTTTTGCTGCTTTTGAAAAATGTAACTTTGATAATTTGAAAGTGATCATTATTGGACAAGATCCGTATCATGGCGTAGGAGAGGCAAATGGTTCGTGCTTTTCCGTGAATGATGGCGTTGCGATTCCACCTTCGCTTCGAAATATCTTTCGAGAAATTAGTAACGATTTGGATACAATAATGCAACCCACGTCTGGCAATTTAGAACATTGGGCAGCACAAGGAGTCTTGCTTTTGAATGCGACCTTAACAGTTCGAAAGGACCAACCCAATAGTCACAAACATTTGAATTGGCAACGTTTCACGGATGCCGTTATTGAAAAAATAGCTTCTGAAAGAGAGGACCTTGTGTTTTTGTTGTGGGGCGGATTCGCGCAAAAGAAAGGAGCAAAAATTGACCAGAATAAGCATTTGGTTCTAACCTCTGGTCATCCGTCACCTTTGAGTGCCAATCAAGGAAAATGGTTTGGGAACAAACATTTTAGTACAACAAATGTTTACTTACAATCTCACCATAAGATCCCAGTAGTTTGGTTTACGGTGTAACTGTAAATTTATAGTAGCCAGTACCATTTAAAACTGCCGTTGGGGATTCTATATTTACAGATAAATTATTGCCAATACTTTCTGAACGAAACTCAATTAAGTTTGTTGCAAAGCTATTATATCCAAAACTAAAACGGTAATTTCCAGGATTTAGCGTTTGAATACTTGCATTATATCTATAATAATTTGTTGATGGATTAAATACAAAACTTCCAACGACAAACGAACCAATTTCAGATTCGCCCACAACTGTCGTTACATTTTCGGATGTAAACTCAATAAAATCCCAAGTTCCGTCTGTGTTTTCTTTTTCTAGTTCATAGGAAAAAATCAATTTTGTAGCACCACCTGTGGTTTTGTAAATATCAAGTAGATTTGACATATTTTGGGTGGGCAAGAATCTTGGTATCGAATCATTTATGGAAATGGTTTGACCTTCTCGAACAAATGAATTCACATCAATTAAATCAGGAACAGTAACAAACACGTCATTATAAAATTCGCTGTCTTTATTAGAGCAGTCTGCTGCCATCAAAAGTGTAGCCATCGCTACGAAGAAAAAGTATTTTATCGTTTTCATAAACTTGTATTAAAATCTGTAACTTACGCCTAGTCCCACTCTTGAAATAATATCTAGACTCTTTTCTTTATTCAATAAATTAGAGCCAAAGCCTACCAAAAATTCAATTCCGATTTGATCTTTAATATAATATTTATAACCTACTGCTGCTCCCAATGCAAGATCAGTAAATTTACTTTTTGCTACAGCGTAATAATTATTGTCGGCCGCATCAGTCAAAAGGACAATTTCTCTAAAATCACCGCCATTGATATCGGCAAAGATTTCTGCAAAATAAAAGCTGCGTTGCCCTTGCGATAGATTATACCGCACAAAAGGAATTATTTCGTACTTCGTAAAATTGTTGATATTTCCTGCATCAAAATCGTCACGCAGCTTTTTGTTATTCGAAAAAACACCACTAACACCAACAGAATAGTTCTTGGTCAAAAAACGCTCATACGTTATATTAAACTTGTTCATCACTGTAGCCAAAACATCTACGCGTATTTCATTCTTTCTTGAATATAACGGCGATTTCGGAATAGAGTCTTGCGCTTGCACCAACTGAATACTGAACAGCAGTAATAGAAGTAATTTCTTCATAATTTGAAATTGAATTATTGTCGCTAAGGTATAAAAACGAAATGAATTTTGCTTACAGTAATTTGACTAGTTAAAAGTAAGCGCTCCCAAAATTTCTTCAGACATAAACGGACCGCCTGGATAGGTAGCAGTATAATCGAGGTTGAGCCAGATTTGACCCCGTTCGTCAATGTGATAATGAATGGTTTTTCCTTTACTTTCCTCCACAAACAGTACTTTTTTAATCAGAAAGTTGACAATCTCTAGATCAGGTTTTTTTCCAATCCAAATCTCTGGATAAATGTGACCACCCGTGTGTATTAACCTTGGCGTTCCTCCAATCGATTTGATACAAGCCGCCATCAGAATCGAATGATCATCACAATCCCCTGAAAAATAGCGTAGTGACTCGGTGGCATTGGCAATATAATCTTTGCCTTTGGGATCACTTACGTAGTTCCAACGTGAATTGATTTCCTTAAAAACGGCAAAACATTGAATAATCGTCCGATAATTGGCATAGCCACGCACTTCTTTAAAATCCTTCAACGTCGCGCTTAGCGCAAAATCGCGCACTTTGGGGTTCTCAAACTCGATGGCATCGATAATTTTTGATTTGTTAGGAAATGGAAGTAACTTCGAGATAATTATGTCTTGTGGATTTGGACTATCATTCATGGCATAAACCATAAATTGATAATCTTCAATCACGCTTTTAAATCCATATTTACCGGAAAAAGAACCGTAAACCAGCGCAATACAATATAAGCCAATGCACACAATGATAATCGTTCGCATCAAGCGCAAGACCAATTGAATAACAGTCAAAATGACGATGAAAAGCAAAATACGATCGAGTTGAAAGGGCCAATTCGGATCGACGATATTTTGGTGAATAATGATAAATATCGGAATAGCAATCAAAATATTCAAAGCAAAAATTATCACAGTATCCCAAGGTTTTCTAACCTGAAGCTTTTGCTTTATTTTTTGAATAGAATATAATGTATTTCTGATCATGACTGCTTAAAAAGTAAAACTAAATCGTTTTAACTATTTCAGCAAAAGTACCTTTTTTATTGATAAGGGCGAGATTCAAAAGTTGATTTTGTACCTTGTTTAACACTTCCTCTTGAAGTTGATTTTGAGACCAATGTGTCAGCGAAAGCCATTCTTGAATATCCGCGATTTCCAGATTGTAGCGCGACGCTAACAGCTTATCAATGTTGGAAATCTCCTTGAATGCTTGGGTTTTCTTGTTGATGATTGCGAGTAAGTCTGCAATCGTCGAAGCGTGATTTTCTAGCACTTCATCTCGCACCGCAATCACAAAACAAGGCCAAGGTGTCGGGCAATCGCCCAATCTTCTAAAAATGCCTTGATCGACCAAAGGTTTGGTCATAAAGTGTTCCCACATAAAGTAGTCCGATTTTCCGGCTGTCAATGATTCAACGGCTCCATCGATTGTATTGACAATTTCGAATTGTAAATCAGCGGTTTTCCAACCATTTTGCTCTGCGTTCACATACGCCATCAATTGAGAACCGGAACCTATTCTAGAAATGGCAACTTTTGCGTCTTGAAGATCCGAAATTGTTTTGAATTTTGAATTTGCAGCAACATGAATACCCCAAAGCAAAGGCGAGTCCACATACACTTGAACAATCTTCGATGGATTCCCACCAACGATATCTTTGACCATTCCTTCAGTCAATATCACGGCAATATCTGTTTCGCCAGAGCGCAACATTTGACAGAGTCTACCAGTTCCTTCGGGCACATCGGTCCATTGCAAATCGATGTTGGCTACAGCAAATTCGCCATGCTCTAAACAAAGATGCCAAGGCAAATTAAAATGTTCTGGAACGCCAGCAATTTTGAGGGTTGTCATTGTTCGGTTGTGAGTTGTAAGTTATCGGTTTGTATTTTGGATTTCATACCAATTACATAGGATTCCATCATTTAGGAATTGTCCATTTTGTTGCATGCCTATTTTTTGTAAAATTCTATTTGAACCTTGATTTTCACTGTGGGCAACAGCATAGACTGTAGCCACTTTCATTTCATTAAAAGCGTAGTCGAGCCAAGCTTTTGCTGCTTCAAAACCATATCCTTTTCCCCAATAATCTTCTGCGAATCGATAGCCGATATCGTAAAAATTGACATGATTATTTTCAGGTTCGACGATAAATTTTAGTCCAGCCCAACCGATAATTTCACCGGTTTCAATAATTTCAACCACGAATCGACCGATTCCGTTGTCTTGATATTGCTTTTGAATGGCTGCAATATATTGATCGCATTGCGCTATTGTGGTTAAAGGTTTATTTCCTAAATATTGGTGCACACTTGGATTTGAATCCATCCTAAACATAGCCTCGTTATCTGACGCTACAAATGGTCTCAGTAAAAGCCTTTCTGTTTTTATGGTAAAAAGCATCATTTTGAATTATATCAATATTTGTTTGGAAGAAAAAGCCCTAGCCCCGTTAGCAGTGTAAATCCTTTTTTGTTTAATGTGAAGCAACTCGAATGCACTCGGTGTGACAAAACAAAAAAGATTGGAACGGATAGCGGGAACAAGCTCCTATTGCTTCGCCAATTTATCTAAAGTGTACGCTATCAAAGCATCGACGGCTTTGTATGGATCTTCGCTGAAAGTTCCCGAAGCACGGTTGGCGATGATGGCGTTGAGCGACAAACATTGGTGTCCGAGCAATGAACCGAGTCCATAGATGGCAGCGGTTTCCATTTCGAGATTCGTGATTCTCGTTCCGTTGGTTTTGAAATTATCCATCTTATTATTCAGATTTTCATCTTGAATGTTCAGACGAAGCACGCGACCTTGTGGACCGTAGAATCCGCCAGCAGTTGCTGTGATTCCTTTGTGCATCTGTGGACTTTCGATGATCTTTTCTAATTTCTCGCTGCAGGCAATTACGTAAGGTCGACCTTTTTTTGCATCCCAATTGGTGTGCGTAATGAATTCATTTTCCATTTGTTGATTGGAAATTTCGTCGATCAAATAGGAGCGGAGCATGTTATCGAGACCCAAGCCAAAAGTAGACATCACAAAACTATCTACGGGAATATCGGCTTGCAACGAACCTGAAGTACCGATTCTGATGATGTTGAGCGAGGTTAGCGCTTCTTTTGGTTTTCTGGTTTCTAGATTGATGTTGACCAAAGCGTCTAGTTCATTCATCACGATATCGATGTTGTCTGGACCGATTCCTGTTGACATGACGGTAATACGTTTGCCTTTGTAGATTCCGGTTTGCGTTTTGAATTCCCGTTTTTGAGTCGAGAATTCGACACTATCGAAAAATTGCGTGATTTTCTCCACTCGATTTTGATCGCCGACGAAAATAATGTCATGAGCGATGTGTTCTGGTTTGAGATTAAGATGGTAAACGCTTCCATCTGGATTGAGTATGAGTTCTGAGGATTGTATCATTTTTTTTGAGTTGCTGAGATTCTGAGTATCTGAGTTGCTGAGATTATTTGTATTTAATTTAAGGCGTCAAAAGTACGGCGGATTTCATTATGAATTAGCAATTGTACGTGATTAATTAGCCTCCGACGCGCTTGACTTTAAAGCCTTTCTGCTTGAGGATATCCATTATTTTATCGCGATAATCACCTTGAATGATGATAGCGTCATCTTTGAAAGTGCCGCCTACGCTGAGTTTGGTTTTGAGTTCTTTGGCTAGGATTTTAAAATCTTCGTCGCTACCTGTATAACCTTCGATGATGGTTGTGGGTTTGCCTTTGCGTTTTTCGAACTTGCAAATCATGGGTTCGGATTGTACCCAGAGTTCTTTTTCTTCAGCTACTAGTTCTGCTTCTGGAGCTACTTCGTGGTCGGGAAATAATTTTTTGAGTTGTTCTTGTAAATCCATTTTACAAACATCCTAAAAAACAATAAAGTACGAATTACGAAAATCCGTACTTTATTATCAGTGAATTAATAATTTATTTTTTAATCAAACCTAAGTCCACTAGGCGCTCGTTAAGAAACTCTCCTGCAGAAATATCTTCGTATAATTTAGGGTTGTTTTCATCAATACAATTTTCAAGACAATCCAAACGCATGTCGCTTACTGGATGCATAAAAAACGGAATAGAATATCTAGAAGTTCCCCATAATTCTCTTGGTGGATTCACCACTTGATGAATCGTAGATTTAAGTTTATTGTTGGTGTGACGAGATAACATATCTCCAACATTAATCACTAATTGGTCTGGTTCCGCCACAGCATCGATCCAGTCGCCATTGTGATTTTGCACTTGCAATCCTTTTCCCTGAGCGCCCATTAATAAGGTGATCAAATTGATATCGCCATGTGCGGCGGCACGAATTGCATTCTCAGGTTCAGACGTAATAGGAGGATAGTGGATTGGTCTTAAAATAGAATTTCCTTCGTAACCGTATTGATCAAAATAAAACTCATCTAAACCAAGATGTAAAGCCAAAGCTCTAAGGACATAAATCCCTGTTTTTTCAAGCATTTTATACGCTTCTTTACCAGCAGCATTGAAACGAGGTAATTCTTTTACTTCTACATTATCTGGATATTCGGCTGCATATTTGGAATCTTTATCGACGTATTGACCGAAATGCCAAAACTCTTTCAAATCGCCTTCTTTGCGACCTTTGGCATGTTCTTTACCAAAAGAAACATAACCTCTTTGTCCACCGATTCCAGGTATTTCATAACTGTACTTGGTTTCTAGTGGAAGTGAGAAGAAGTTTCTAATCTCACCATATAATTCTTCAACTAATTGGTCATCTAAAAAATGACCTTTGAGTGCTACAAAGCCAATGTCTTCAAAAGCACTACCGATTTCATTTACAAATTTTTGTTTACGTTCCGGGTCACCCGAAAGGAAATCACGCAAGTCCACACTTGGAATGTTTTGCATACTAAAAATTTTTTGTTAATAACTAAAAGTTTGTCAACCCTTATTAATACAAATGTAAATAATAAAATTAAAACCGAATTTTAAAAGTTATCAACAATTTAAAAAAAAAATACATTTCACGAACATCCTGTTATTTTTTTATACTTTTGGGGAGTTTTATTAGAACCGATACCATCTCGACAATGAATTTTGAAAGAAGACATCTTACTGACGAAAAATTACTAGATTTATACAAAAGACTTTTAAAGCCGCGATTGATAGAAGAGAAAATGTTGATTCTCATTCGCCAAGGTAAAGTTTCCAAATGGTTCTCCGGTATTGGGCAAGAAGCAATTTCGGTCGGAATTACCGCAGTTTTAGATAAAGACGAGTACATCTTACCGATGCACCGTAACTTAGGGGTGTTTACAGGTAGAGACATTCCATTGCATCGACTTTTTTCGCAGTGGCAAGGAAAAGCCAGTGGTTTTACCAAAGGTCGCGATCGAAGCTTTCACTTCGGAACCCAGGAATTTAAGATTATTGGAATGATTTCTCATCTTGGTCCTCAATTAGGGGTTGCTGATGGAATTGCACTTGCCAATAAATTGAAGAAAAACGGAAAAGTGACAGCTGTATTTACGGGTGAAGGTGCTACTAGCGAAGGTGATTTTCACGAAGCTTTAAATATCGCTTCCGTTTGGGATTTGCCTGTGTTATTTGTTATAGAAAATAATGGATACGGTTTATCGACGCCTACCAACGAGCAATATAGATGTGAAAACCTAGCAGACAAAGGAATTGGTTATGGTATGGAAAGTCATATCATAGATGGAAATAATATCTTAGAAGTATTTATCGAATTGTCTGAAATTGTAGCGTCGATGAAAACCAATCCACGTCCAGTTTTATTGGAATTTAAGACTTTCCGAATGCGTGGTCATGAAGAGGCGAGTGGTACTAAGTATGTTCCGCAAGAATTGATGGATTTGTGGGCAGAAAAAGATCCAGTGGATACCTACAGACGTTACTTGATTAAGCAAAATGTACTTTCTACGCAACAAGACGAAACGTGGAGAGAAGAAATTAAGAAAGAAATAGATGATCATTTGTTGATTGCCAATACAGAAGCGGAGATTGAAGCTAATTATGATGAGGAATTAAATGATGTTTATAAGCCATATGATTTTGAGCATGTTAAAGCTGATGGCGAAGTAGAAAATGTACGTCTAATTGATGCCATTTCTCAGGGCTTACGACAATCAATGGAACGCCACCAAGAATTAGTAATTATGGGGCAAGATATTGCGGAATATGGTGGTGCCTTTAAAATTACCGAAGGTTTTGTAGAGCAATTTGGAAAAGAAAGAGTGATCAATACGCCTATTTGCGAAAGCGCCGTAGTTTCTGCTGGAATGGGATTATCTATTAATGGTTACAAAGCGATTGTTGAAATGCAATTTGCTGATTTTGTCTCTACAGGTTTTAATCCAATAGTAAATTATTTGGCTAAAGTGCATTATCGTTGGCAAGAGAAAGCAGATGTAGTGGTTAGAATGCCTTGCGGCGGTGGGACTCAAGCTGGACCATTTCATTCGCAAACCAATGAAGCTTGGTTTACAAAGACTCCAGGATTGAAAGTAGTATATCCTGCTTTTCCTTATGACGCTAAAGGATTGCTAGCAACCGCCATCAACGATCCGAATCCCGTTTTGTTTTTTGAACACAAGCAATTATACAGAAGTGTTTATCAAGAAGTGCCTAAAGATTACTATACCTTGCCATTTGGAAAAGCTTCGGTTTTGAAGGAAGGAAATGATATCACAATTGTTGCATTTGGAGCCGCAGTACATTGGGCGCTGGAAACACTTGAAAAGAATCCAGATATTTCAGCAGATCTGATTGATTTACGAACGCTACAACCTCTAGATAAGGAAACTATTTATGCATCTGTTAAGAAAACAAATAAAGCGATAATACTTCAAGAGGACAGTATGTTTGGTGGAATTGCAAGCGATATTTCCGCAATGATTATGGAAGATTGTTTTGAATTTTTGGACGGTCCAGTAAGGAGAGTGGCGAGTTTAGACAGTCCAATTCCATTTACAAAAGCTTTAGAAGACCAGTACTTGCCTCGCGAACGATTTGAAATTGCGCTACTCAAACTCCTAAAATATTAAAGAAAGTAATCCTACACGAAAAGAGAGTCTCAAGAAATGAGGCTCTTTTTTTTAGTTGAATCAGCTGTTTTTTAACGCTAGATGCCCTATAATATTATCAATATTCACTATATTGCGTGCTTAATTTTTTAGTAAATTAAAAAAGAAACCAAATGATTCTAAAACTAATAAAACCACTCGTTTTTTATATACTATTTTTAAACACCTTAAGTATCACTTCACAAAATTTGATTACCAATGGTGATTTTGAATCCGGCGGAGCTGGGATTGGTTTTCAAACCAACTATTTTTTGACAACTTCTAATAGTACTCCAAGAAATTATGCAATTGTAAGCAATGCAGGGCCAATCAATAGCGTTTTTAGCAACGCTTGTACCGATCATTCTACTGTTGGCGTAAATATGATGGTTGTTGATGGAGCAACGTCTGGTTCCAATAGTGATAAGGTCTGGGAAGCTTTAACGTCTACTGGAGGCGGTGGAGGCATACCTGTAACAACAGGGGCTACCTATACATTTAGCTACTGGATACAATCTATTTCATCTACAAATACTTCTTCGAATTCAGCAAATATTCAAGTAAAAATTAACAATGTTGACATACTGCCAAATATTGGAAGTACTGTTTGTCCTGTGGCACTTTGCGGATGGACTTTCGTTTCTTACACTTGGGTTGCAACCTCAGGATTTGCACAAATTTGGTTGTACGACAGACAAACCTCTTCAGCAGGTAATGATTTTGCGTTGGATGATATTTCTTTTACAGCGGCACCTGCACCATTGTCTTTAACATATTCCATTACAAATCTAACATGCATCAATGCCAATGATGGAACCATTTTCGGGTATGGAATTGGCGGAACTGGTTCATATACAAACTATACTTTGTCAGGCCCAATTGCTCCGACTAACAGCACTACGGGCTACTTTACTGGATTGGCTCCAGGAAATTATACTTTACAAGTAACTGATAGTGCTGGAGCAACTATTTCGCAGAGCGGCATTGTTATTCCTACTCCAGTGGGTTTGACTTTAACCGCAGCAAGTACTTCAATTTGTACTGGAGGCTCAACTACACTAACAGCCAGTGGAGGAGGGCCATATACTTGGTCGGTGGTTCCTGCAACGGAAACAATTCCAACTGGAGCAAATCCTACGGTTAGTCCTTCAGGTACCGCTACATATACTGTCAATTCAACCATTATAACGCCAAACAATTTGATTTATAATGGTGACTTTTTCTTGGGAAATGTTGGTTTTACAAGTAATTATAATTATTTAACTAGTAATACTGCGAATGTTCAGAAAGCCTATGGAGTTGTCAGCAATCCTAATGCATGGGAAATTGGTTTTACAAATTGTCCAGACCACACCAACGGTCTAGGGAAAATGTTGGTCGTAGACGGATCTACCTCAAATGGGGGTAACGATAAGGTTTGGTGTCAAACTGTACCTGTAACACCCAATCAAAATTATAGTCTTACTTATTTTCTTCAGTCGCTATCAAACCCAGCAATTCTAGCAAACATAGAAGTTTTGATTAATGGGACTCCGGTGGGTTCGTCTTTAGCCCCAAATGTAGTGTGTGTATGGAATTTAGTAACTTACAACTGGAATTCCGGATTAAATACCACAGCGGAAATTTGTTTTTATGACAGAAATACCACTGCAAATGGTAATGATTTTGCAATAGATGACATCGTTTTTTCTAAGGGGAGTAATACCTGTATATTGCCTCCAAAATCGGTTACAATAACGGTTACCAATACGGTAAACTTAATAATTAATAATCCAGCGGCAGTTTGCCTTCCTGGTACAGTAAACATTACTGACGCTGCCGTCACTGCTGGGAGTACACCTGGACTTACCTTCTCTTATTACACGGACGCAGCCGCAACAAACCAAATTACCGCAGTTGCTGCCGCGACGATTGGAACTAGTGGCACCTATTATATCAAAGCAACGTTAGGAACCTGTTCCGTAATTCAACCTGTAGTAGTTACCTTAACTCCAGCAGGCTCAGTCCCAGCACCAATTGCTGATTCTCCCATTTATTTGTGTCTAGGAAGTACAGCCTCGCCATTAGTAGCCACACCATTATCGGGAGCAACTTTGAACTGGTATGACACCAATGCAACAGGCGGTACTCCATCCTCGACAGCATCAACACCATCAAATACTGCAGATGGCACTTATTACGTAAGTCAAACCATAGGAACTTGCGAGGGACCAAGAAAAGCAATAGATGTTATTGTGAATTCAATATCTGGGACCATAAGTTTGGTTTGTGATGGATCCCAAGTCACCACGAATCCTGTAACTTCGGTATTTTTCGATTGGAATAATTTACCACCAAATAGACCTGATATCTACAATATAACTTATTCAATTAACGGTGGTCCCGCAGTCAACGTGTCAACAATATTTTCAAATTATGAGGTTTTCGGTGTATTGCCAGGTCAGAGTGTCTCCTTAAGCATTGTTTCGGCTCCTGGGTATCCTTGTGTTACTTTTCCTATTACCACTACATGTAATAACTGTTCATCAACAACTACACCTGTCTTCGCATCACTACCAGCAACCTTATGCGCCGGCGCGGTTGCGCCTGCTTTACTAGGAGTTTCAGACGATGGAGTTAGTGGTACTTGGTCGCCAGCAACAATAAGCAATACAGCAAGCAACACCTATGTTTTTACACCAAACAGTACTTTGTTTCCTTGTGCAAACGTCGTCAATAAACTAATTACAATCACTAATCCGCCAACAACTGTTTTAGCTGGACCCAACGTTTGTGTGGGTTCATCAACAACATTTACTTCTTCAACACCAGGTGGAACATGGAGTTCTGCCAATCCATTAATAGCAACAGTAAACGCCGCAACGGGTCTAGTCACAGGCTTAACGACAGGTACAGTTTCAATTGATTATACGTTTCCTGCAGCCGGTGGTTGTGGTCCAGTCACTTTTTCCAGACCATTAACTGTCAATAATCCCCCATCACCAGGAACACTTTCAGGAAATCAATCAATTTGCGTTGGAGGTTCTTCGACTTTCCTATCGACTGTAACGGGCGGAACTTGGTCGTCTTCAAATGTTAGTATCGCGACAGTCAATGCTACGACAGGAGTAATCAATGGGATTTCCGCGGGAATTGCTACCATTAAATACGAAATACCAGCGGTTGCAGGTTGTTCAAGTACAAATGCAACCTTGCAAATTACCGTTAATGCTAATGTAGTACCTACTTTTGCAGCTGTTTCTCCAATTTGTGCAGGAAATCCAGTAGCGCCTTTGCCTCTTACATCAACGAATGGTATCACAGGAACGTGGAATTTACCGATAGATAACACACAAACGCTTACCTATACATTTACGCCCACAGCTGGGCTTTGCGCTACAACGGCGCAATTAACCGTAGAGATAATTCAAAGAGTTACGCCATTGTTTGGATTAGCTGTCAATTCCTGTCAAGGCGATACGCCTCCTGTATTACCTAGTTCTTCGAATAATCTACCTCCAATCACTGGAACATGGAATCCTCCCATTGTCAACACAGCGGCTCTCGGCACAACAGTTTATACATTCTCGCCTTCAGCTGGACAATGCGTAACTACTTTACCATCGACATTATCTATTACGGTGTTACCTGTTATTACGCCTGATTTTGCACCAATTGCTCCATTTTGTGATGGCTTCCCGGCCCCAGTCTTATTAACTTCTTCACCAAATGGAATTTCAGGAACATGGAATCCATCTACAGTTAGTAATTTCATTTCATCTCCGTACATATTTACGCCAACGCCAGGTCAATGTGCATTAAGCCAAACACTAAACGTGACCATTATTCCGAGAACAGTTCCTGATTTTGCAACAGTGGCACCATTTTGTAAAAATAGTCCAGCTCCTGTTTTGACTTTGACTTCTATAAATGGAATACCAGGGACCTGGTCGCCAGCAGTTGTGGATAATACGGTAAGCGGAATATTTCCTTATTTATTTACACCAGATCCAACGGAATGTGCAACCACCTATACCCTATATGTTGAAGTAACTGAACCAATATATCCTGGATTTCCAGATTTAGCTTTTTGTAACGGCGCCATTGCACCACCTTTGCCGGCCATTTCACCAAACGGAATTAATGGAACATGGATGCCGACAACAATTGATAATACCATCAATGGAACGTACTTGTTTACTCCATTACCAGGCGAATGTGCCATACCACAGACGTTGAATGTAACCATCAATCAATATACACTCGTTGGTGTAGAAGGAATCGTTACCAATTATTTTGATGATAATCAGATCATAACTGTCCTAGCGACAGATGCCGGAAATTATTTGTATCAGCTAGATTATGGCCCACTACAAGAAAGTAATATTTTTCAAAATGTAGCATCTGGCACCCATACTATAAAAGTTGTTGATGCAAACGGCTGTTCAAGTCCATTATCAAAAGAAGTATTGGTTATTAATTATCCTAAGTTCTTTACCCCAAATGATGATGGCTATAATGACAGTTGGAACATCTCTGGTCTTGCCGATCAGTTGAATTCTAAAATATATATCTTTGACCGCTACGGTAAACTTCTTAAACAAATTAGACCGAGAGGAAAAGGATGGGACGGAACCTATAACGGAGCTGCTATGCCGGCTGACGACTATTGGTTTCTTGTAGAATATGAAGAAAATGGTGGCTCTAAAGAATTTAAAGCGCATTTTTCATTAAAAAGATAGCATCCAAATTTAATGATATCTTAAAAATGTAATCATAAAAAAACCACGACTAATCGTGGTTTTTTTATTTATCGTTCAAAACGACAATGATGACTCTTAAATATAATTAGGCAACGGCTGACAAATCAGACTGTCCAAAAATTTTGGTATTGTAGTAATTTGCAAGATCATAGAACATATCTCTTTCTATACAATTTGGTTCTTGAGTGCATTTAGAAATCACAGCCATAAAGTTATTTAATCTTGCTTCTTCATTGTCAAGACCTTGAATACTTTGGTGTAAAATCTCAATAATTTTTCCTGCAAAAACGATTCTGTGATTTAATCTTTCTGATATTAAAAGATTGAGTGCTAATGTAGTAATACTTTGATTCATTGGGGGTAGGTTTTTATTAATACTATTAATTTTCAGCTAATGTATAGCGTAAAATATAGCCAACCATAAATTTTCGATGAACTGAACAAAAACTCGTTGTAAGCATTAAACACGTACCCAATCTATTTTCATTTTATTGATTCAAACTATAATCAACACTAATTGTCGCGTTCAAAACTTTAGAAACTGGGCAATTGGCTTCAGCATCTTTAACCAATTCAGCAAACTGTTCTTCAGAAATAGCAGCAATTGTTGCTTTTAATGAAAGCTCAGACGTTGTAATAGCGCCATTGTCTATAGTAATTTTACAATTTGTGGTAAGTTCATCTGGCGTAAACCCAGCCGCTTGCAGAATAAATGCCAATTTCATGGTAAAACATCCTGCATGCGCTGCAGCAATCAATTCTTCTGGATTGGTACCAACGCCTTCTTCAAATCTCGAAGAAAAAGAATATTGGGTCTTGTTCAATGTCGTGCTTTGTGTAGTTAAATGACCTTTGCCATCTTTTCCAGTACCGTTCCAAACGGCGGTTGCTTGTCTTTTCATTTTCTTTTTTTTAAATAATTTTGCCACAAGATAATCTAATAAATTACTTTTTCAAATTATCTTTTTGTTAATTTCCTTACTAATCACAACGTCTCATGACAAGAATTCTGCTCATGTCTGATAGTTAATTTCACGTATAAACTTATGGAATTTTAGTCGAAATTATTGTTAGAATTGGGTGCAATAACTAATATTTCCCACTCAGCAATTCCCCTCCAATAGCAGACTTGGCCTCAATGCCCAACTTCTTCATCATTTCATAAGTGGTGCACACTGCCGCAGAAGTTACTGGAATCCCAATCGCTGCCTGAATCAAATCAATGGCTTCCAAAGATGGCATCTGAACACAAGCCGATGCAACTAAAACATCCACGCCAGTCAAGTCTAATCTTTTGTAGATTTCCAATAAATTCATCGGATCCTGAGCCGCAACTTCCAAATTATCCGGAATTTCCAACGCAATCGAATCGACTACTTCAAAACCTTGATGCTTAATATAATCAACCACCATATCCGTCAACGGACGCATATATGGTGTAATAATCGCCACTCTTTTCGCTCCTAAAACTTTTAGTCCGTTGATCAAGGCGCCAGCTGAAGTCACAATGGGAGTAGGGAAGTCGTTGGCAATGGTTTCCTGATGCAAATTGACTTCCGACACGCAATGATACCC
>CANHEA010000003.1 GCA_947459635.1 Flavobacteriaceae bacterium
GATTCTGCTCTGTTGCTTGACAAGTTTCTTTTACGAGTTTCTCTATCAATGGCTTCTTTTTGATAAGGCGGCGTGCAACATACGTGGCCTTGTATTTCAAACTCCAACTTGCGATATTTCAGCAGTAATTTCGCAATCTTATCTAGTTGCGTCTTGGCTTCAAAAGTAAGGTTGCTACTTCCGCGGTCGAATAGTAAATTCTCTAGATATACGTGATCTCCAACGATGTGATTTTTTTGAATCGTGGTGTAGAAACCTGGAATTTCAATCTTAGGTAATTCTTTGAGATTTAACACCAAGTCGACCCTGCGGTTTTTAGATCTTTTTTCAGGAAGATTTTCTACTATGTCATCATCAATCAAGATGCGACCTTTACCTTCAATGGTGACAATAATTTTGTTTTTGATGCCGCTTTGAATGAGTTTTTCTCGAATCGCATTGGCACGATTGGTAGATAATTTAAAATTATAAGCTTCCTTCCCAACGTCATCAGTATAACCAAAAATCTGAATCGATTCAATTCGGGTAGAATCTGTGTTTTTAATAAAATCAACTACCGTATTTCCTTGCTTTTCGTCTAAGTGAAATTTATCAAATTCAAAATATACCGATTGAACCACCTCTTCTTGAGCATACAAAAAGCTACAAATAAACAATAGAAAAAACGTAAAAAATCGACCCATTATTTATTTAAGATTTTGTTATACTCGGGCGTATTGCCAAGAATACTGACCGCCTTTTTTACTTCTAAATTGTTCTTGATATAATATTGATACAAACCTTCTTTGTACTGATAACGCTTGATGATTTCATCTAATATTAGATTTTTAATTTCCTTTTGATTTTGATTCAATTGCGCCTCTTCACTTTTTCGGAGAGCGGCTAATAATTGATTGTATTCCGCAGAAATTGCACCGTCAATCTTATCTTTCTTGGCGGCGTCTAACGTTTTCTTTAATGCCAATTCGGATTCAGAATCAAAATTGAAATTTTGTTTTTTCAGAAATGCTTTAAAATTCGCAAAGTCCGCATCCGTAATGGTCGGAATTGTCGATCCTAGATTTGGATTTTTGTAATAGTAGTCCGTTACAAAGTTGAAGATACCATCATTTTTTACCAGCGCTTCAGTAATTGGACTCAGCTTCGTTTCATCCATCACAACATCGGGAAGAATACCACCGCCGTCGTAAACAGTTCTTCCTTTTTGAGTTTTAAAGGCGTTGTATTTGTCTGAAGTGGTTCGAATGGCCTTTCCATCTTTATCCTTGTGAGAATAATCTAGCGCTTGGATGCATCGTCCAGAAGGCGTGTAATAGCGGGAAATCGTAATCTTAATTTGGGTTCCGTAAGTCAAGTCGACAGGTCGTTGCACCAGCCCTTTTCCATAACTTCGTGAACCAATGATAACGGCTCGGTCTAAATCTTGCAAAGCACCCGATACAATTTCTGAAGCAGATGCACTTTTACCATCGACGATTATTGCCAGAGGAATTTCTGTGTCTATAGGATCTCTCGTCGTTTTATAGGTGTTGTTGTGTTTTTCGATTTTCGATTTGGTCGTTACAATCACCTCGTTTTTTGGAACGAAAAGATTGCAAATACTAACCGCTTCGTTCAGCAAGCCACCTGGGTTTCCTCTCAAATCTAATACAATTCTCTCCGCCCCGTCTTTCTTCAATTTTTCAACCGCTTCCTTCGTTTCTAGTGCCGCTTTATTATTAAATTGCGACAAAACGATGTAGCCAGTTTTGTCATCAATTTTACCAAAGAACGGAACCGCTTTGATATCCACTTCATCCAGAACGATTTCCGTGTTAAGTACTTTTCCTTGTCGAATATACTTGAGGTTTACTTTCGTATTCTTGGCGCCTTTGAGCAATTGAGAAGCATCGTCTTTAAAATCTTTCAATTCTACATCGCCAATTTGAATAATCTCGTCACCTGCTTTTAGTCCAGCTTTATCTGCCGGGAAATTTTTGTATGGTTCTTTGATGATTACTTTGTCCTCTTTTCGCGTAATCAACGCTCCAATTCCAGTGTATTCTCCAGTATTGTTAATTTTAAATTTAACAACGTCTTGTTCGTTGAAATAATTGGTATACGGATCTAAGTCAGCCAACATGCTTTTGATTGCTTTGTCCATCAATTCGCCAGGGTTGGTTTCGTCTACGTAGTTAGAATTGACGGCTTTGAAAAGCGTGGTGAAAATTTCAATTTGTTTGGCGACTTCAAAAAAATCTTCTTTAAAACTAGCGCCAACAAGTAAAAATCCACTTAAAATAACTGGGATAAGGTATCTTTTTTTAAGGAAAGAAAAGTTGTAAAATGGTTTCATTGGGTTGTGTAAAAAGTTCGAAATTTCGAATTAGGCTCAAATATAAAAGTTTAACGTTTAAAAACAATAATTATTGGGAATTCCTTCAAATATGTTCTCTGGATTAAAGCCTTAGGTTGGCTTTTCCGTTTCGATTTGAGTCTTAAATTTTCCAAATAATTGAATTGTTTTTTCATGAATTTCGTCATAAGACAGACGATCGGCACTTTGGTAAAAAAACATTAAAGCATAGGAATCGTTGACAGATTCTAGGATGATATTTTTGTTTAGGCGATAAGTTTCTCGCAGCACTCGCTTATAATAATTCCTATCAACCGCCTTTTTGAAGTACTTTTTAGAAACAGATACGCCCACTTGAATGTCCGATTTGGCTTGGTTTTCTAGCTGTACGTAAACCAACCGTAAAGGATACTTCGACACCGACTTCCCTTTTAAAAAAAGAAGGTCAATCGTGTTTTTGCTTTTAAGCCTTTCTGATTTCGGATATTTTTGATTCATTTTTGGTTGTCTAAACAATGGGACAAAGGTACAAAGCGATTCCTATAAAAAGAGAACAGCGAACAGTTTTGAAAACGCAACTAGGAATTGTGAAAGTTAAAGCAGAAACTGTGTAAAAAGCCCCACGTCATTTCTGACTAACTTTACATTTCACAAGCAACGAACAACCAAAAGACAAGCACAATCCTCAAGTTGAAGAAACAACTGCTGTATAAAGAGGATCAATAGAGACCATCATTTAAAAGCCTTCCAGAGCTATTTCGGAGGGCTTTTTTCGGTTTGTTTTTTTACTTCTGGTTTTACTTCAGCAGGATAAACATTGTTTTCTTTTTTCACATCCGCCATCAATCCGCTTTCGTCGATCGTAATATTTTGTATGCTGCTTTTAGGTTTTGAAAGTTGAAATGTGTACGTCGGATAAGCCCAGGCCCAATCAGACAAAACCGTTCTTTTGATTTCTGGAGTTGGATTTTCCTTGATAAAACTCATCATTCGCAAAGGGATGTAAAAACTTTCTTGCGTTCCGTCAGTATAACGCACAGTAACATCAATAGGCATGGGCATTCTTCCGATTCGTTCTAATGTGACTGCGGTATTGTTTTCTTTTTCTTCGATGCTTTTTATTCCATAATCAATGGTGTTCGTGGTTTGCGTCCAATCGGTTAAATACCAGTCTAAATTGGCGCCAGAAACACGTTCTGCGGTTCTTTTGATATCGTTCGGAGTTGGATGCTTAAATTTGAAATCAGTATAATATCTCTTGATGGTTTTCATCAAATTTTCTTTTCCAATCAGATAGCCCAATTGCGCTAAGAAAACGTCGCCTTTGCTGTAAGAAGTGATGCTATACATCTGATTATTATCATAACGGTCTGAATGCGTCGATTGTGGTTGCTCTTTTCCGGAGTTGACCATAAAATAATAGCCTTTATATGAACCTTCATGCGGATTGACCACCTTTTTCGTCGCGATTTCATTTAAGCCTAAATCTTCTAGATATGACGTAAAACCTTCGTCCATCCAGCCGTGTTTACTTTCGTTCGAAGCCAACACATGTTGAAACCACGAATGCGCCATTTCATGAGCAATTACGCCAATTAATCCGTCGTAGTCGCCTTCGCCTAAAATTAAGGTGCACATAGCATATTCCATTCCGCCATCGCCACCTTGAATCACAGAATATTGGTCATACGGATACTTGCCAACAGTTTGATTATAAAATTGCATCAAATGAGCAGTTTCGGGTTCAGCTTTTTTCCAATTGTCAATAATCTTGGGATTGTTTTTATAGAGAAAATGAAGCGTGGCTCCATTCGGAATTTGATAGGAGTCGTGCAAATAATTTTTATCTGCAGCCCAAGTAAAATCGTGCACGTTTGGCGCGATAAAATGCCAAGTCAATGTTTTTGTTTTTTTAGGATAAGTGACTGCAATGCCAGAATCTTGATATCCTTTTCCAATTTCATTTTTGTTTTGAAGATAGCCACTTCCGCCTAAGACATAATCTTTATCAATGGTAATATTTACATCAAAGTTGCCCCAAACGCCGTGAAATTCTCGTGCGATGTATGGATCTGCATGCCAGCCTTCAAAATCAAATTCTGCGATTTTAGGATACCATTGTGACATAGAAAATTCAACTCCTTCTGCGTTATTTCTGCCGGATCGGCGAATTTGAACAGGAACTTGTCCATCAAAATCTAAAGTAAAAACAGTTTGAGTATTCGGAAGCAATGGTTTTGCCAAAGTAACTTCGAGGATGGTTCCGACTTCTTTTGCCTCAGCAGCAACGCCGTCTTGTTTGAAATTTGAAATTCTGAGATAACCAATTTCATTCGGTTTCAACTTGGCAATGCGACTTTCTTTGACGTCTTTTCCTTCCACTTTAGTTTTAGTAATCATTCTTCGGTCTGGATCGGCAATGCTTTGAACACGTGCATCCATTTCGCTTCCAGGTTGGAATGCATTATTATACAAATGATAATAAACGCGCTTTAAAGTGTCGGGCGAATTATTGGTATAAACCAACGTTTGATTGCCTTTGTATTGATAGTTTTTTGCATCAACCACGACATTCATCTTATAATCAACTTTTTGCTGCCAATATCCTGCGCTTTGGGACCATCCGATTGAAAAGACCAGCAATTGAAAAGAAAGGAGACAGAATTTATTCATATTTCAAGAATTAGATGTTTTATAAAATTAAAATAAGCTTGAAGATTAGTCATCTCGCAAGCTCATCTTAACAGAAAAGAAAAATAAGATTATCCTCTCACTTTTTTCTTAGTTTTTTTTGCTGGGATTTGTGCTGACATTTTTTCTGCCATTTTAAAAGCGTTGTAGGCACTGACCATTTTTCCTGAAGTCGAAATTTGGCTTAACGTACGCAAATCTTTCGGATCGCCACCAACTTCAACATTTTGATCGAAAGCAGTTCCTGAATTCATCAGAATTTCTTTTACTTGTTTTGCGCTTAAATTCGGAAAGTACGAACGAATTAAAGCAGCAACACCCGCAGCATTTGGAGAAGCCATTGAAGTTCCTTGCTCGTATTTGTAGGTGTTGTTTGGCGTTGTTGCATAAATTTTCATTCCAGGCGCAAAAACATCTACATTGAGTTTACCATAGTTTGAAAACGGCGCCAGTACAGTAGAACCGTATTCATAATTTAGAGCACCAACGGTAAGTACATTTGATGCAAATTCGGTTTTTTTGTCGTCAGAATCATTTGGAAAATTGTTTTCTACATCAATATCTTTTGCATCATTTCCAGCGGCATGAACAATCAAAACGTCTTTGCTTTCTGCATATTTAATAGCGTCATAAACCCATTGTTTGTGCGGAGAGTAGCTTTTTCCGAAACTTCCATTGATTACTTTCGCTCCGTTATCAACCGCATAGCGAATACCTAAAGCAATATCTTTATCATACTCGTCTCCGTTTGGCACTGCTCTGATTGCCATAATTTCAACATTATTTGCAATTCCGTCGCCGCCAATTTTATTAAATCGGCTTTGTGCTATAATACCCGCAACGTGTGTTCCGTGAAGCGCCTCTTTTTTGTCAGGTCCGTAAACAACATTATTACCATAAAATTTTGTGTTTATGTCATCTGCGTTGTCACCCAGAACTTTTCTTCCATCAAAATCTTTATTGAGGTTGTAGTTTAGCATGTCATAGACTTGATTCTTGTAATCGTTCAAATCTTCATTGAAGTTTGGACCTGCTTGGCTAATAACGCTTGTCATCACTTGTTTGCTTTTAGTCACAGCAGGCTCAGTAGATTCAATTGCTTTGACTTCTTCTAAGGTATAATTTTCTTTCTTTAAAAAGTCTTTAATTGTTTGATTGCATTTAAATAAGAAGTCGACTTGTTGCTTACCTTGCATATTGTCCTGCAACATTTTATCATATTCGGCTTTAGCGGATTTATATTCTTCAGAACCGTCATCTGCTTTTTTCATAATACGTGTCATCTCTAGATTTTCAAGGCCGGAATCTCCTAAAAAGTTCCAACCGTGAATGTCATCCACGTATCCATTTTTATCATCGTCTTTACCGTTGCCAGCAATTTCTTTTGGATTGGTCCAAATTACCGATTTCAAATCTTCGTGATCAACGTCAACTCCGGAATCAAGAACAGCAACGATAATCTTTTTGCCTTTTCTGTTTTTAATTAGTTCTGAATAGGTGCGATCAACACTCATTCCTGGAATACTGTCCTTTGCAAGGTCAAGATGACTCCATCTTTTTAATTGGTCTTCGGTTAATTTCCCTTTTTTGGCAGCAAAAGCAGCACTAGTCTGTGCTTGGAGGGAAAACGACATGACTAAAGAGGTAGCGATCGAGAAACAAGCAGATTTAATTAAATTCATTTTTTTAGTGTTTAGGAAGGGTCAAAAATAATTAGGTTTATTTTGAAAATCAGGATTAGTTAACAATAATTTAGGATGCCTTGCGAGCGCGTCTGTAGGTTAGATGACTATCAAAGCTCAAACGGAATGATTAATTCCTTTTTTTTACGTCCAAAAAGATTCTATGAAATTGAGAATAAATCGAAAGGAGGTAATAAATAAAAGCGTAATAAAATAGATCATTTTTAACATAGCCAAATGTACTTTTAAGATTGACAATTTAAGATTATTTTCTGTAACGTGCTGTTCAAATTTTCTAAGTCTTCAATAGAAATTCCCGCTTGCGCATTCCTTCTGTTTTGCAAAACCAAGTCTTGGACTTTATATATTATTTGCTCTCCAGTCGGCGTAACTCGTAAAATGGAGGTTCTGCGATCTTTGGGATTTGTTTTTCGGTCTAAGTATTTGGCTTTTACCAACAATTCAATTATTCGTGTTATTGATGCATTGTCTTTAAAAACTTTCTTTGCAAGATCTATTTGAGGGATATTCGGATTCTCAAAAAGAACTTTTATAATCAACCATTGATCTACCGTAATGTTTAGTCCGTTTTCTTTTATTTTCTTTTGCGAATAATTTCGATAGGTTCGGATCGCTTTGTCGAGTAGGTAAAAATTAATAGTCTCAATACTTCCCATATGAATCTCTAAAAGATAAGCCATCAAAAATTGACACATCAAATAAACAAAAAAATGTTCAAGATAAGGCTATAAGTCAAAAATTTCTTTACAAGAAAAAACCTCTTTCAAACGAATTCCTTTTTCGGTTCGCTCGACTGTAATAATTTCATTATGAGCATCATGTTCTAAAAACAAATAGAAATTTTGATCTGCCGCTTGGTTCAAAAACATTTCTTTTTCAGGCAATGTCAATAATGGACGCGTATCGTAGCCCATAACATACGGCAAAGGAATATGGCCCGCGGTTGGCACCAAATCCGCCATAAAACAAATGGTTTTCCCTTGATATTGAATCTGTGGAATCATCATTTTGTCCGTATGTCCATCTACAAAATGAATCCCAAAATCTAATTCGGATTTTTGAAGAAAAGCATTGTCAGGTCTATTAATGAATGACAGGCGGCCACTTTCTTGCATCGGCAAAATGTTTTCAGACAAAAAAGACGCTTTTTCTCTAGCGTTGGGTTTGGTTGCCCATTCCCAATGATCAGAATTGCTCCAATATTTTGCGTTTTTAAAGGCCACTTCATATCCGGTTCTGTCGGCGTTCCATTGGACACTTCCTCCGCAATGGTCAAAATGCAAATGTGTCATAAAAACATCCGTAATATCATCCCGATGAAAACCATAGCGGGCTAAAGATTTGTCAATGCTGTGCGTTCCCCACAAAGAATAATATCCAAAAAACTTTTCGGATTGTTTGTCTCCCATTCCAGTGTCAATAAGAATCAGTCGGTTGCCATCTTCAATCAAGAGACATCTCGCCGCAATGTCAATCAGATTATTCGCATCTGCGGGATTTGTTTTGTTCCAAATGGTTTTCGGGACAACGCCAAACATAGCGCCACCATCTAATTTGAAATTCCCCGCTTCTATTGGATACAGTTTCATATACTTTTTATTCTCAATTAAAATTCTTTTACCATGCGAAAAGTACTAAAAATCGATTGTACTTAATATTAAAATCAGTTTTTTCTATGTTAATATTATATTTAAAAATGTGCGTCTTGATTTCGTAAAGTATATTTTAGTATATCTTTGCGGTTAATTTAGACAAAATCAATATAAGGAGATTTGAATCCTTTTTCAAATCTGTTTTCGCTAGTTGAAGTAATTCAAAAATAATAATATCAAATCAATTAGATATGATACAAGTATCAGATACGGCAAGTAAAAAAATCATCGACATGATGAAAGATGACGGATTCGACGCTACCAAAGACTATGTTCGTGTTGGCGTTAAAAGCGGCGGTTGTTCAGGTTTGTCATACGAATTAAAATTCGACAAAGAAATAGGAGAAACCGATAAAGTTTTTGAAGTGAATCAAGTTCGAATCGCCGTAGAAAAAAAATCTTTCCTATACCTAGCAGGAACTATCCTAGAGTTTTCTGGCGGATTGAACGGAAAAGGCTTTGTCTTCAATAATCCAAATGCAAGTCGAACTTGCGGTTGTGGAGAATCATTTTCATTATAAATTAGCCCACCAATTATGCCAAAATACACTGAGGATGATTTAAAAATCGAACTCGAAAATAAAGAGTACGAATACGGATTTTATACCGATATTGAGTCAGATACCTTTCCGATTGGTCTCAACGAAGATATTGTGCGCGCTATTTCGCTCCGAAAAGAAGAACCGCAATGGATGACCGACTGGAGATTGGAAGCTTTCAGAGCTTGGGAACAAATGAAAGAGCCTGAATGGGCAAATGTTCATTATGAAAAACCAGATTTCCAAGCCATATCGTATTATTCTGCTCCCAAAAGCAAAGCGAAATATGAAAGTTTAGACGAAGTAGATCCTGAATTATTGGAAACTTTCAAAAAACTAGGCATTTCCATCGATGAACAAAAAATGCTTTCAGGCGTGGCGATGGATATTGTTGTCGACTCCGTTTCTGTGGCGACTACATTCAAAAAAACACTGGGTGAAAAAGGAATTATCTTCATGAGTATTTCTGAAGCCATTCGCGAACATCCAGAATTGGTAAAAAAATACTTGGGAACTGTCGTGCCTCAAAAAGATAATTTTTATGCCGCTTTAAACTCGGCAGTTTTCTCTGATGGTTCGTTTTGTTATATTCCAAAAGGCGTTCGTTGCCCGATGGAGTTGTCAACCTATTTCAGAATCAATCAAGCGGGAACAGGTCAGTTTGAGAGAACTTTGGTGATTGCTGACGAAGGGAGTTATGTGTCTTATTTAGAAGGCTGCACGGCGCCAAGTCGAGATGAGAACCAATTGCACGCTGCAGTGGTTGAACTGATTGCCTTGGATGATGCTGAAATCAAATATTCTACCGTTCAAAATTGGTATCCAGGAAATAAGGAAGGAAAAGGCGGCGTATTCAATTTTGTTACCAAACGTGGATTGTGCGAGAAAAACGCCAAAATCTCATGGACACAAGTAGAGACAGGTTCGGCAGTTACGTGGAAATATCCTTCATGTGTATTAAAAGGCGATAACTCTGTAGGCGAATTCTATTCGATTGCTGTCACCAATAATTTCCAACAAGCGGATACGGGAACAAAAATGATTCATTTGGGAAAAAACACCAAGTCGACAATCATTTCAAAAGGAATTTCTGCCGGTAAATCTCAAAATAGCTACCGTGGTTTAGTTCAAATAAGTGCTCGTGCTGAAAACGCCCGAAATTTTTCACAATGCGATTCGTTGTTGATGGGAAATAATTGTGGCGCACACACCTTTCCCTACATCGAAAGTAAAAATCCAACGGCCAAAATAGAACACGAAGCAACCACTTCAAAAATTGGAGAAGATCAAGTGTTTTATTGCAACCAGCGTGGTATTCCAACCGAAAAAGCCATTGCTTTAATCGTAAACGGTTTCAGCAAAGATGTTTTAAATAAATTACCGATGGAGTTTGCTGTTGAAGCACAGAAACTATTAGAAATTTCGTTAGAAGGAAGTGTTGGATAATTTAAAAATGAGATAATTTGAAAATTTGAGAATGCAGTGAAGAGATATCGAGCAAATCAAGACCATTTCAAGAATAGTCAATAAAATAATAATAACGTCAAAACAAAAATAATGTGAAAATTTGAAAATGAGATATTGAATCGAAATGGTTTATCTTCAAATTTCCAAATTTCCAAATTTCCAAATTAACATGTTACAAATAAAGAATCTACACGCTTCTGTCGAAGACAAAGAAATATTAAAAGGAATCAACCTTGAAGTTAAAGCCGGTGAAGTTCACGCAATCATGGGTCCAAACGGCTCTGGTAAAAGTACACTTTCAGCAGTCATTGCTGGAAATGAAAATTACGAAGTAACCGACGGACAAGTTTTCTTAGACGGAGAAGATTTAGCGGATTTGGCACCAGAAGAACGTGCTCACAAAGGCGTGTTTTTGTCGTTCCAATATCCGGTTGAAATTCCAGGTGTTTCGGTGACCAATTTCATGAGAACAGCCATCAATGAAACGAGAAAAGCCAACGGAAAAGAAGAAATGCCGGCGAATGAAATGCTAAAATTTATTCGTGAAAAATCAGAGTTGTTAGAAATCGATCGTAAGTTTTTGTCGCGCTCACTCAACGAAGGTTTTTCAGGTGGCGAGAAGAAAAGAAACGAGATTTTTCAAATGGCGATGCTTGAGCCGAAACTCGCGATTTTGGACGAAACCGATTCTGGATTAGACATCGACGCGCTTCGAATTGTTGCCAACGGCGTTAATAAATTGAAAAGCGAAAACAACGCCATCATAGTTATTACGCACTATCAAAGGCTTTTAGATTATATAGTTCCGGACTTCGTTCACGTATTATACAACGGAAGAATTGTAAAATCAGGTGGAAAAGAACTCGCCTACGAACTCGAAGAAAAAGGATACGACTGGATCAAACAAGAACAAGAAGCATAGAAAAGTTGTCCGTTATCGGTTCTGAGTTATCAGTTAAAAACTGAATGACAAACCGACAACCCACAACCGACAACCCACAACCATATGGAATTAAAAGAAAAACTCATCGCCTCTTTTATGGCATTCGAAGAACGAGTTGATGTAGACGCCGATTTACACAACATCAGAACTTCTGCCATCCAAAATTTTGAAAGCAAAGGTTTTCCAACCAAAAAAGAGGAAGCGTGGAAATACACTTCGTTGAATTCTTTGCTCAAAAATGACTTTACGGTTTTTCCAAAAAATGAAAACACTATTCAGTTTGCCGATGTAAAGAAATATTTCCTGCATGAAATCGACACCTATAAGGTCGTTTTTATCGACGGTATTTTTAGTTCGTTTTTGTCTTCTACCACACACGACGGAATCGATGTTTGTCTGATGTCTTCGGCGCTAAACAAGCCGAAATACAAAATGGTCATCGACAATTATTTTAATCACATTGCCAACAAAGAAGAAAGTCTTACGTCTTTAAACACGGCCTTTGCGAGCGAAGGAGCGTATATTAACATCCCAAAAAGTAAAGTGACCGACAAGCCGATTGAAATCATGTATTTCTCTACCGGAAGCGAAGCCGCATTGTTGGTTCAACCGCGAAACTTGGTTATTGTTGGCGAGAATTCTCATGTTCAAATTATCGAAAGACATCAAAGTCTCAATGAAAATGCGGTGCTAACCAACTCCGTGACCGAGATTTTTGCACAAAAAAGAGCGATTGTCGACTATTACAAAATTCAAAACGACAATCATACAGCGTCATTAATAGACAATACCTATGTTTCGCAACAACAAGAAAGTCATGTGCATGTGAACACCTTTAGTTTTGGAGGGAATCTGACAAGAAACAATCTCAATTTTTACCACTTTGGCGAAAGAATCGAAAGTCATCTCAACGGCATTACCATTATTGGCGAAAAACAACACGTCGATCATTACACTTTAGTGCATCATGCGCAACCAAACTGCGAGAGTTTCCAAGATTACAAAGGCATTTTTTCTGACAATGCGATAGGTGTTTTCAACGGAAAAATTTATGTCGAAAAGGAAGCGCAAAAAACCAATGCATTCCAAAAGAACAACAATATTTTATTAAGTGATAAGGCAACGATTAATGCCAAACCGCAATTAGAAATTTTTGCAGACGATGTCAAATGTTCCCATGGTTGCACGATCGGTCAACTAGACGAAACCGCCATGTTCTATATGCAATCGCGCGGAATTCCGAAAAAAGAAGCCAAAGCTTTGCTGATGTATGCGTTTTCAAATGCAGTTATCGAAAGCATCAAAATACCAGAACTGAAACAACGAATTACAAAAATTATAGCGACTAAATTGGGCGTTAAAATAGGATTTGATTTGTAGGTTTTAGGAGCTAATCCCGCTATTCGCTAAATCTTTTGTGCCTCACGAGCGGAACGAACTGACGAAGTAAACCCTGGCACAAAAGGATACCGCTGCTATCGGGGCTAAGGCATCTCGAATCAATTGAAAAACGCGTACAACAAAAATAGATCCTTTGCGCCTTAGCGTCTTCTCGAGCAAATAAATGCAACAAGTCGCATCGAATTTATTAACAACTGTTTGCTAAAATTCTAACCCAATTCAACTACTTTTGTTTGTCGATTTTCCAGAAAAAATATGTTTGATATAGCTAAAATAAGAGCCGAGTTTCCCATCCTTTGCCAAACGGTAAACGGAAAGCCATTGGTTTATTTTGATAATGGTGCCACTTCGCAAAAACCACAAATAGTGATTGATGCCATGGCAAAATATTATCAAGAAATTAATGCGAATATTCATCGCGGTGTGCATACTTTAAGTCAATTGGCTACCGATGCGTACGAAGACTCTCGAAGAAAAATTCAAAAACATATCAACGCAAAACATTCTCATGAAGTCATCTTTACTTCAGGAACCACCCATAGCGTCAACATTATTGCAGCTGGTTTTGCAAGTATCGTAAAATCTGGCGATGAGGTTTTGGTTTCTGCTTTAGAACATCACAGCAATATCGTGCCGTGGCAAATGTTGTGCGAAAGAACCGGAGCCACTTTGAAAGTAATTCCTATGAATCAGTCAGGCGAATTGATTCAAGAGGAATACGAAAAACTATTGTCATCCAAAACAAAAATTGTAGCGGTAAATCACATTTCAAATGCCTTAGGAACCATCAATCCGATTCGTGACATGACCCAAAAAGCACATGCCGTGGGCGCTGCCGTTTTGATTGATGGCGCACAAGCAGTTCCGCATCTAAAGCCAGATGTTCAAGATTTAGATTGTGATTTTTATGTGTTTTCTGGACATAAAATGTGTGGTCCAACTGGCACAGGAATTTTATACGGAAAAGAAGAATGGCTAAATAAGTTACCGCCGTATCAAGGTGGCGGTGAAATGATTGCAACCGTCACTTTTGAAAAAACGACTTACGCAGAATTACCACACAAATTTGAAGCGGGAACGCCTAATATTGCTGGCGGAATCGTGCTTGGAGTAGCCGTAGATTATATGAATTCGATAGGTTTTGACAATATTGCGAAACAAGAATTAGAGCTGCTCGATTACGGAACTCAAAAACTCTTAGAAATAGAAGGCTTGAAAATTTTTGGAACCGCAAAAGAAAAAACTTCCGTAATTTCGTTCAACATTGATGGCATTCATCCGTACGATATCGGAACTATTATCGACAAAAAAGGAATCGCTGTACGAACAGGACATCATTGCGCACAACCTATCATGGACTTCTATCAAATACCAGGAACAATCAGAGCTTCCTTTGCATTTTATAATACGAAAGAAGAAATAGACTTTATGGTAGAAGCGGTCAAAAAAGCACAATTAATGTTAAGCTAAAAGAAGTATTATGAAATTACTATCCCTATTATTTTTAACCATTTTTCTCGGGAAAGGTTGCAATAGAGAACAAAAGCAAGATATAGAAACTGCCGTTATTGAATATACAGCAACCACTAGAGGTTTCTATCAACAAATCGTGGTTCAAAATCAGAAATTCACGGCGACAAAAGACCGAAATGGCAACGAAAAATTAGTGCAACAAAACATTTCGAAGTCAGATTGGAAAAAAATGATTGACGCATTCCAAGAGGTAGATTTGGAGGGCATTCCAAACCTTAAAGGACCAACAGAGAAAAGGTTTTACGATGGTGCAGCAATCGCAAACATAAAAGTGACCTACAAAGGAAGAACCTATGAAACCAATGGGTTTGATCACGGAAATCCACCAGTCGAAATTGAAAAACTAGTCAATTGCATCACACTTTTAGCGATACCAGAAAAATGACAATCAAAGAAATACAAGACGAAATTGTAGATGAATTTTCTATGTTTGATGATTGGGACGAGCGGTTTCAATATACTATCGATTTAGGAAAAAGCCTTCCGCTCATCGACGAGAAATACAAAACAGAAGACAATACTATCAAAGGTTGCCAGTCGAAAGTTTGGTTGCACAGTGAAGAAAAAGACGGAAATATTCTCTTTACTGCCGACAGTGATGCCATTATTACTAAAGGAATTATTGCGATTTTGATTCGCGTATTTTCCAATCAGAAAGCAGCGGCAATTCTAGAGGCAGACACTGAATTTATAGACAAAATAGGTTTAAAAGAACAATTATCACCAACCAGAGCCAACGGTTTGGTTTCGATGATTAAGCAAATTAAAATGTATGCGCTGGCGTACAATTCAAAAAAATAAAAACATGGAACAAGAAATAGACACAACGGTATTGGGCGAAGCAATCGTCAAAAAACTAAAGACCATTTACGACCCCGAAATTCCCGTAGATATCTACGAATTAGGGTTGATTTATGACGTCATGGTGAATGAAGATTATGAAGTGAAAATTCTAATGACATTGACTTCACCAAACTGTCCAGTGGCCGAAACACTACCAAGAGAAGTAGAGGAGAAAGTCAAAGCAATTGAAAATGTAAAAGGAGCAGAAGTGGAAATCACCTTTGATCCGCCGTGGAGCAAAGATTTGATGAGCGAAGAAGCAAAGCTAGAATTAGGAATGCTATAAGATGCAAGACGAAATTGTAAATAAGGTTGCTAGTAGTTCTTTAGAAGTTTTCGATTTAGAAGATTTCTATCAGTCTGGTGAACGCGTGCAAGTTGATGTTTCACAATGGCTACACGAGGGATTTCTGCTCAAAGAGAAAGATTTTAGGGCCGCACTTTTATCCCATGATTGGACGCAATATCTAAATAAATATGTAGCAGTTTATAGCAGTCCGGATATTATTATTCCCGCTTGGGCCACTATTTTAGTGACAAGCTATTTGATTCCATTTGCAAAGAAAGTTGTCTTCGGAACAAAGGAAGATTTAGAAACAGCGCTTTATGCAGAAATATTGCCAAAATTAGATTATACACCGTTTGAGAATAAGCCGGTAATTCTTAAAGGCTGTTCAAAAAAACCAGTGCCTAGAAGTGCTTATATCCTAGCCATGCAGCTTCTACAACCTACTGCAAAAAGTATTATGTATGGGGAAGCCTGTTCGGCAGTTCCGTTATTTAAAAAGAATAAATAGTCACTTATTCACTGTTATTTTGTGATATTTTTTACCTTTGGTGAAATAAAAATCAATAAAACAATGAAAAAACTCTTACTTTTCACCTTCTTGTTTTCAGCGATAAATGCACTTCACGCGCAAAACGCCGAGAAAGAAATCATTACAAATACCGAGCAAGCTGTAAAAAAAATTGCTGACACAACAAGCAATGGATGGAAAAGAAAAGGGAATTTAATTTTTCTTTTTAATCAGTCGAATTTCAATAATTGGTTAGCTGGCGGCGAAAATAACATGTCTGGCAATGTAGGTGTAAACTACGACTTTAATTACAAGAAAAACAACCTGACTTGGGACAATAAAGTAATTGCTTCTTATGGATTACTTCAAACTAAAAACTCGGACTTTACAAAGAAAACAGACGATCGTTTTGAGTTCAATTCTGTTGTTGGTAAGAAAGCGGTGGGTTATTGGTATTATTCATTCTTCTTAAATTTTAGAACGCAATTTGCAAAGGGTTACGTTTATGATAAAGATGACAATGGAAAAGAAACTAGAACAGAATTTACCAATATATTTTCACCTGGATATCTCACGTTTGGCCCTGGTATGTTTTGGAAAAAGAGTGATAATCTAAAATTAAATCTTGCGCCCTTGACTTCCAAAGTAACCTATGTTGATCGCGATTTTACGTTGCCAAACAAAGCGTATTTTGGGGTTGAAGAAGGAAGGAGTTCACGTTATGAACTTGGTTTTTACACTTCTGCGTATTATAAACTAGACCTTATGACCAATGTCTCTATGGAGAACACGCTCAACATGTACTCCAATTACTTAGAAGACCCACAAAATGTTGATTTAGATTATACGTTGGCTGTGGTAATGCGAATCAATCGTTTTTTGACTACAAATTTGGTGGTTCAAACGATTTATGACGATAATGCGTTTAATGGATTTCAAACGAGACAAATTTTTGGTTTAGCCGCCAATTATGGTTTCTAACACATACATTTAATTAAAAAGCCCTTAAATAGAGGGCTTTTTTCATGACTTTAACTATTCGCTTTCTGGGCTGAGGTCTTCATTTTCAATAACGTCTTTGTAGTCAGGATATAAAAACTTATTGTAAGGAAATCTTGTAATATGAATTTGTCGGACTGCTTCATAAACACGTTCTCGAAAAACCTCTAAATTTTCTTTGTGGGTTGCAGAAATGAACAGCGCGTTTTTTTCGCCCACGTCGCTCATCCAGGTTTGCTTCCATTCCTCTAACGTATAATGACGTTTGGTTTTTTCAGTGATCAAATCATCTTCGTCAATAGTGAGGTTTTGGTAGGCATCAATTTTATTAAAAACCATGATTGTTGGCTTTTCATTGCTTTTTATGTCAAGCAAAGTCTGATTTACAGAAGCAATATGGTCTTCAAAATCGGGATGAGAAATATCAACTACATGCAAAAGCAAATCGGCTTCCCGAACTTCATCCAACGTACTTTTGAAAGAGTCAACCAATTGTGTAGGTAGTTTGCGAATAAATCCAACCGTATCCGAAAGCAGAAATGGTAAGTTTTTGATCACTACTTTTCTGACCGTTGTGTCTAAAGTAGCGAAAAGTTTGTTTTCTACAAAAACTTCACTCTTACTGATCACATTCATCAAAGTAGATTTCCCGACATTGGTGTATCCGACCAAAGCCACGCGAACCATAGCGCCGCGATTACTCCGTTGCACCGACATTTGTTTGTCGATTATTTTAATTTTATCCTTCAGTAAAGCAATACGATCTCTTACAATTCGGCGGTCTGTTTCGATTTCAGTCTCACCAGGTCCGCGCATTCCGATACCTCCTTTTTGTCGTTCTAAGTGCGTCCACATTCCCGATAAGCGGGGTAATAAGTATTGACATTGTGCCAATTCAACTTGAGTTCTTGCATAGGAAGTTTCAGCTCTTTGTGCAAAAATGTCTAATATCAAATTGGTTCGATCGAGTACTTTGCAATCCAGGATTTTTGTGATGTTCTTCTGTTGAGAAGGCGATAGTTCGTCATCAAAAATAACAGTAGAAATGGCATGCTCCTTTACGTAATGGTTGATCTCCTCCATCTTTCCCGTTCCTAGAAACGTCTTTGGATTTGGTCGCTCCATTTTTTGAAAAAAGCGCTTTACTACCTCACCGCCAGCGGTAAAAGTCAGAAACTCTAATTCGTCTAAATACTCCGTAAGTTTTTCTTCAGATTGGTTTTGAGTAATGATACCGACGATTACGGTTTTTTCAAAATGGATGGTTTCTTTTTCTAACATAGTTGAAGTTCTGATGCAAAACTAGTGATTTAGAACGCTTAAAAGGCATTTATTTTCGAGTTTTAAAAGGACTTTTCTTCGATAGATTCGTTAAAAAACAAAATTATCCTAATGCTTTCATAAATTTTGTTAAATTTGGTGCTCGAAAAATACAAAACTATCATAAACCAACTAAATTTTCATTTTATGAAAAAATTTATTTTCATCTTTTTGTTGTCTTTTTCTTCCCTTCTGAGCTATTCCCAAATTTTATTTGAGGATTTTGAATCTGCTCCCGCAGCAGCAGATGCTTCCGGAGTTTGGGCCATGAATTCAGGCAACTGGTTAGTAAAGGATAACAGAACTAACACAGGTCAGAACTGGCAAAATACTCCAGGCGGACCATTTACCCCTTATAGCGGAACAAAAGCTGCTTTTATAAACCGTGAGAATACAGGCCAGGGTGTTCTGGCAGAAGAGTGGCTTATTACACCACAGCGAACTATTCTAGCCAATAGCCAATTGCGGTTTTTCACTAGACAAACTTTAGTTGGAGATCTGGGTACGAAGTACCAAATTCGTGTTTCTTCTGCGGCAGACCCATCAGATTTGACTCAATATGTCGATGTGTTAGCTACACCTTATTCGGAAACCGATCTTAGTACTTTAACTGTAGATCAGTTAGATTATGAGGAAAAAGTAATTGACCTGCCTTTTACAGGCCCGCGTTATATCGCATTCGTGAAAATATTTACCCAACCAGGAACTGCTGCATCCGGAGACCGTTGGCTGATTGATGATGTCAAAATTGTAGAAAAATGTTTAGATCCAATTGCGCCACTGGGTACTCCAGTTGTCGGAGCAACTACAACTAGAATGGAATGGACAAGTACCAATACATCATTTCAAGTTCAATATGGTCCTGCCGGTTTTGTTTTAGATGTGGCTGCACCAAATGTGGTTGTTTCGCCTGTTTTTACTAACAGTAACGCGCCAAGACGTCGTTATGATGCAGTAGGATTGTTGTCAAATACCGCTTATCAGTTTTATGTAAGATCTGTTTGTACGGATTCCAATAGTAATTGGGTAGGCCCATTTAACTGGACAACCTTGCCCCTAGGTAGAACATGTTCAGAACCGATAGTGGCTACAAATCCGTTGCCATATTCAGATTCTAGTAACACGACCATTTATGGAAATAATATAGTTAATGGTTCTCCTGGTAATGCAGCCCAATGTGGTGCCGGAGCTGGATTCTTAGGCGGGAATGACGTAGTTTATACTTACACACCCACCGCATCTGGAAATATTTTTATCTCAATGAATCCAAATGGCGCGACCAACACGGGCGTTTTTGTTTATGCAAGTTGCGCGACCGTAGGTACGACCTGTATTGCTGGAGTTGGAAATGCAACAGCAAACCTCAGAGTCATTCCATCACTTGCCGTAACAGCGGGAATACCTATTTTTATAGTGATTTCTTCTACAACAGCGACACCAACATTCCCATATACTTTAACCATACAACAAGCCACTTGCCCACAGCCGGCATCTGGAACCGCAACCGTTCTCGGACCAACAAGCGCAAACGCTTCTTGGGTTAACGGAGCTGGAAGTTTAGCAACAGCTTGGGAAGTAGCGGTTCAAACCGCGGGGTCGGATGTTCCTTCAGGAGCAGGAACGGCCACAACGGTCAATACAAACTACCTAATGACCACTACTCTAGATGGCACACCATTAGCAGCAGGAACTGCCTACCAATATTGGGTTAGAGCAGCTTGTGGCGATGGTCTTTTTAGTCCATGGTCAGGGCCGTACTTATTTACTACAGCACTTTGCGAACTTGCCAATCAATGTAATTATGAGTTTGTACTTTCTGACCTTGCAGGAGGTTGGGAAGGCGGAAGAATGGAAGTGAGACAAAATGGTTTGGTAGTTCAGACATTAGGAGCTTCACTTACAGGTGTAGGTCCGCTTACTGTTCCTGTATCACTATGTAACAATTTGCCATTCGAGTTGTTTTGGAGCGTTGCTGGTAATTTTCCAGAAGAAATGAAAATTGTTGTCAAAAACGGTTTTGGTCAACAATTATTTTCTATGCCAGTAAATAGTCAAACTTCTATTGGAACAACATTATACACGGGAATGGTTGATTGCCTAAACCCAATGTGTTTGCGACCAACAGCAAATCCGACCGTGCCAGCAGCAACAATTACATTTAATAGTGCGGCAGTTAATTGGGTAAGTTCAGGAGTTCCAACTATTGGTTGGGATATATATGTTGTTCTACAAGGTGCTCCAGCTCCAACGGCAGCAACAGTGCCTTCATATTCTACAGTAGTCGCGCCTCCTTTTACAATTCCTGTAGGAGATTTGTTGCCCGACACTAATTATACCGTATATGTTCGTTCAGTTTGTTCTGTAAATGGACCAAGTGATTGGACAGGTGGAACCAATTTTAGAACAAAAGAGCAATGTCCAAAACCAACAGCACTACTTGCAGGAACTTTGACTCCTTTCGGAGCGACTTTGAGTTGGACTAATCCATCGCAAACGTCTTGGCAAATACTGGTTCAATTGGCGAGTTTACCGGACCCAGCTCCGAACGATCCCGCTTGGACAGTAGTTCCGGGCACAGTAGCTACTTATACAGTTACAGGCTTACTACCAGAAACAGCATATGAATACTATGTTCGAACAGATTGCGGAGGTGGTCTTATTAGCAACCCTGCGGGACCTAAAGCGTTTACCACAACTATCGCTTGTCCTAAACCAACAGCGTTAACAACAAGTGCCTTAACGGCAAACGGAGGAACTTTTGGATGGACAAATCCAACAGGAACGGCATGGCAAGTATTAGTGTTGCCAGCAGGATCTCCTGCTCCAACGGCAGGTTCTACTGGTTGGATTGCAGTAAATCCTGGTGAAGCTGGTGCTGGACCACTTTGGAGCTGGACCTACAACGGGCCGCTTTTATCACCAGAGACCAACTATGTATATTATGTAAGAACTGATTGCGGAGGAGCAAGTGGTTTGAGTACTTGGGCAGGACCTAAGACTTTTACTACCTTACCATCTTGTATAAAACCTACTGCATTATCATCTACTGCGCTTCAAGCGTTTCAAGTTAATTTAACATGGAATACTGTCGCGACAACCACTGCTTGGCAGGTACTGGCGCTTCCTCAAGGTTCTCCGGCACCTACGCTTGCTTCTACAGGATGGATTCAGGTAGATGCATCGACGCCAGGCTTTACGATAACTCCAGCAGGAACTGGATTTGCATGTACCTACACCTATACCGGCTTAACCGCGGAAACGGCCTATTCATTTTATGTTAGAGGATATTGTGGTCCAGCAGTTGTAGGCGATCCTGGAGTTAGTACTTGGACAGGTCCGAGAAACGTAACGACACCGCCTTCTTGCTACAAGCCTTCAGCTCAAACCGCAACTTTAATCACTCCGTTTGACCCAACACAAAGCCCATTTAACGTAAGTCTAGGTTGGACGAATAACGTTAATAGTCCAGTAGCAGAGTGGCAAATTTCGATTCAAGCTACCGGTTCACCAGCACCAGCTGTGACACAATTGGGAACAACAGTTACACAAAATCCTTACTTGGCAACTGGATTAACGCCAAATACTTGTTACGATTATTATGTAAGAAGTGTTTGTGGAGGTGCCAATGGTTTAAGTACATGGACAGGACCTTTTAATTTCTGTACACCACCTACTTGTCCTCAACCAATAAATCCAGGGTCAACAAACCCAAATGAGCCAACTGCTAATTTAAATTGGACTGAGGCAGGCACGGCAACCCAATGGGAGTATATTTTTCAAACACCTCTAGGGCCAGTTCCAGGAAATACAACATCTGGTATTATAACAAACGGACCTGCTGTTTCAGGAGTTGTAACAGTAAATACAGGTACTTTAGCACCTGGTTTTTATGAGTTTTATGTTCGAAGTCGCTGTTCCGATAGTGACAAGAGTGCTTGGACTGGACCAACTACTTTCTTTATAGCTCTTCCTCCAGCAGTTTGTGCAAGTGTTGATATTGATGTAGCTACAACAAGTCCTGGCGTTATTGATTTGTGTCCAGGTGAAAATTGTGTGGATTTGGTGGCAGAATTTACGGATTCTAAAGACACTTCAACATATTCCGTTTTGCCTGTAGTGTTTGCTCCACCATTTCCGTTTACGGGAGGAACACAACTACCAGTAACCACTGACGACGTTTGGTCGGCTCCATTTACTTTGCCGTTTAACTTCTGTTTCTATGGGGTTAATTATCCTACGGTAAATGTTGGATCTAATGGTGTTATAACGTTTAATACACAAGTAGCAAATTCAAATTGTCCTTGGGCTTATACACAATCTTTACCAGATCCTACAATGCCAATTCTAAATGCTATTTATGGCGTTTATCAAGATATCAATCCATTTGTTGATACTGCTCCGATTCAAAGAAGTATTAACTATCAAATATTAGGTGAAGCGCCTTGTAGAGCATTCGTTGTAAATTATTATAACATTGCCCAATTTAGCTGTAATCTAACGTTACCATTGCAAACTAGTCAAATAGTATTGTATGAAACCTCTAACATCATTGAAGTATACGTTCAAGATAGAGTTTCTTGTACTGGATGGAACGGAGGACGAGGTGTAATTGGAATTCAAGATGCATCCGGAACTGTTGCGCATTGGCCACCAGATAGAAATACAGGTCAATGGGAAGCTCACAATGAAGCGTGGAGATTTACACCGGACGGAAATTCGAATGTTGAGTTCTCTTGGTTGAAAGACGGAGCGTTTTATAGTAGTGATCCAGTCATTAATGTATGCGTTTCAGAAACTACAAACATGACCGCTCAAGCTGTATATACAGGTTGTGGTGGACAAACTTCAACAAAAACTGAAGACGTATTGTTGCATATTAATGAAATAGTTATTCCAGCAATACCAGACGCCGTTGCTTGTCAGTCTTACACATTGCCAGCGTTAACCATTGGAAATTACTTTTCTCAAACAGGAGGAATTGGACCTATTGATCCAAGCATTCCAATTACGACACCAGGTGTAACAACAATTTATGTATATGCTGAAACTACTTCTGTTCCTGCATGTGAATACGAAATTAGTTTTACGGTAACTATTCAAGATGAATTGGTGCCGCCAACATTAGACCCTGTTGCTTCTTGTGATTCCTATACGTTACCAAGTTTAGCTTCACCGTTTAATTATTATACCGGACCTGCAGGAACTGGCACCATGTATACGGGACTTGGCGGAGATATTGTTTCGAGCTCACAACAATTGTACGTTTACGCTCAATCAGGACTTTGTACCGCAGAAACAACCTTAGATATTACGATAGATACACTGCAGTTGTTAGATCAAAATAGCGTTTCTGATTGTAATGAGTTTAATTTAGGCACAATTACATTACCAGCAAATAACACCTTTTACACTGCTCCAGGAGGACCAACGGGTATAGGAACAGTAATTCCTTCAGATACTGTGATTACCGAAACACAGACCGTATATGTTTACGCGCAGTTTGGATCTTGCGTTGAAGAGGGTAATTTTACAGTAAATATTTTTGGAATTGATCCTCCAACAGTTAGTATAACTCAACCTACTTGTGTTACTACAACAGGGACAATTGAAGTACTAACGCCTGTTTCGCCAGGAGGAGTTTTGCCTAACAATCTCTTTATTTCTGAAGTGACAGATTCTAACCTAGGTTCATTAACTTATGTCGAATTATTTAACGGAACAGCAGCTCCTATTGATTTGAGTAATTACAAACTTAAAATCTATAATAACGGAAACGCTGATCCGTCAACTAACTGTGATATTGCATTAACAGGAACAATTGGTGTCAATGAGACCAATGTGATAAAAGTGAGTACAAGCCCAAATCAAGGTGGCGTTACTCCAGATCAAGTTTATGCAGATTGCGCTGGCGTAAACAACAATGACAACATCCGATTGACAACCAGTGCAGATGTTTTGGTTGACATTTGGGGACGAACAGATGGTACTGATTTCACACCGAATAATGAGCCTGGATATACCTACAGAAGAAATTCTAATGCTACCATCCCTAGCACAACGTGGGACGCTGCAGATTGGACCGCCATTGATCCAGAAGATTATTCGAATGTTGGGTTATATACACCATTTTCTTCTTATGTATATCAATATAACATAGATGGAGGTCCATGGCAGTTTACTACCACATTTAGCAACGTGGCCATCGGGACGCATGTTATTAATGTGGAAGATATTACGACTGGTTGTACATCATCGCTTACTATAAACATTCAGTCGGAATTGGTAAACAATCCTGTAACTACAATTGGATATACCTCGCCAGTTTGTAATCTTTCAGGAAATCTTTTGCCAGATACTTCTATAGTAGACTTTACGACTGGTGGTACCTATAGCTCAAATCCTAATACATTGGTAATAAATGCAAGCACAGGAGAAATAGATGTTGTTAGTTCACCTGCTGGAGATTATATTATTACTTACAGTGTGGCAGAGGATTTAACGCTATGTAGAAACGCAGGATTCTCTACTTTCCCAGTTACTATTACTGCGGTGCAGATTCCTGATTTTGCAGCTGTTGGACCGTTCTGCTTTGAAACGGCAGTACCGAGTTTAACGGCAACCTCTCCTAACGGAATAGCAGGTACTTGGTCACCATCAGCAATTGACAATACAATTCTTGGAGAAAGTATTTATACTTTTACTCCGGTTGAAGGACTGTGTGCAGAAGCTCAAACCTTAAGAGTAACAATTTATGCACCAAATATTACTCCAGTATTTACCGCAATCGCTGACTTCTGTGCCGGAACAACTGCGCCTGAGTTGCCAGCATCTCAAAACGGTATTTCAGGAAGTTGGTTTCCTGCTACAATCGATAATACAACTGTTGGAGCAAGTACTTATACGTTTACACCAGTTACTGGCCAATGTGCGAAAGTTCAAACTTTGACGGCGACGGTATTACCAAGTATAACTTCTAATTTTGCTGAGATTGCAACTATATGTTCAGGAGGAACCGTACCGACGTTAGAACCAAATTCTCCAAATGGCGTGGTTGGTACTTGGACTCCAGATGTGATTAATCCGACGCAAGGACAAAACTATACGTTTACGCCTGCTCCAAATCAATGTGCAACAGGCCAAACGTTGGCTGTGACGATTGCTGAAAGTCCTCAATTCCAAGTAATAGGAGGATGTTTGAATGGCAATTACACACTTTCTGTTACCGCAGCGGATTTTGATGTAGAAACCGCAACATACGTATGGAAGTATGAAAACAATATTATTAGCGGACAAAACAACGCTACGATTGTTGTTTCTCAAACAGGAAACTATACTTGTGAAGTTGTTTATCAAGGATGTTCAACAGAAGAACCATTTATTGCAATTTCTGTTTCTTGTACAATTCAAAAAGGTATTTCTCCTAAAGGAACTGGAGATGGTGATGGTTTGAATGACTATTTTGATCTAGAAGGACAAAATGTGACAAAACTTGAGATTTTCAATAGATACGGAAGCAAAGTTTATAGTAAAGCTAATTACTCTAAGGAATGGTATGGTCAAACCGATGGAGGTGATGAATTGCCAGACGGAACCTATTTCTACGTAATCGAAAGAAATGGCGAAGATTCAAAAACAGGTTGGATTTATATTAATCACGAATTATAATAGAAAAAGGTAGAAATTTGTTGTATGGACGCCAAACAGCAAAGCAAACAATTCAAAACATACTAAGATGAAGAAAATATTTTTTACTACTTTACTTACGGTCTTCGCATTAATTGATTCCAATGCACAACAAGACCCACATTATACACAATACATGTATAATATGAACGTCATTAATCCTGCCTATGCTGGTTCAAAAGAGAATTTATCCTTCGGATTGCTCTACCGCAAACAATGGGTAGATGTTGAAGGCGCTCCGGCAACATTCTCACTTGCGGGCTCGATGCCAGTTGGGAAGAATGTCGGCGTTGGTTTGTCGGTTATATCAGATAAGATCGGCCCAGTTGAAGAAAACAATGTCTATGGAGATTTCTCTTATACTTTGAATTTGGGTGGGGAACATCGATTGGCGTTTGGTATGAAAGCGGGTGCTACGTTTCACAAAGTAGGCTTGTTTAGTGAAATTGGGAATGGCAATGTTCCTGACCCGAATGACCCAGCGTTTGCCGAAGACACCAACAATACGTTTTTGAATATTGGTTCTGGACTTTTCTACTATACTCAAAAATACTACATCGCTTTCTCGGTTCCGAACATGCTAAAATCAAAGCACTTAGATTATAATGGAAGACAGTATGGTACGGAAACCGCGCACTACTTCTTAACTGGAGGTTATGTATTTGACTTGTCAGAGAATGTCAAATTCAAGCCATTTACGATGATTAAGTCTGCTTTTGGCGCACCAGTTTCGTATGATATTTCAACCAACTTCTTGTTTAATGAGAAGTTCGAAATTGGAGCAACCTACCGAAAAGAAGACAGTTTTGGTGCCATGGTTAATTATGCCATTAGTCCAAATTTGAGAATCGGTTACGCCTACGACCATGTTATTTCGGATTTGAAAGTGGCAACAACCTCTTCTCACGAAATCATATTGTTATTCGACTTGAATTTCCCGAAAAAAGTATCACAATCACCTAGATATTTCTAAAATAAAAAGTAATCTAACATGAAAAACTTCTTTACAGTGCTATGTTTCGTGATTGTAATTTCTGAGTGCATTTCACAAAATTCAACAACCCAAAAAGCTGATCGATACTATAATCAATATGAGTACGTACAGGCTGCTGATGCTTATTTAAAAATAATAGAAAATGGAAAAGCAGATGGTTACGTATACAAACAATTAGCGGATTCGTATTTCAATATGTTTAATACCGTTGAAGCGGCAAAATGGTATGCCAAGGCAGTACTATCGCCACAAGACGCTGAGACTTATTATCGCTATGCACAAATGCTAAAGTCAAATGGTAAGTATGAAGAAGCTAATAAGCAAATGCAACAGTTTGCCAACAAAATGCCTAATGATCAGCGAGCAAAAACGTTTAAAGAAAACCCGAACTACATTCCAAAGTTGTTTGATATCTCTAAATTATATGAAATTAAATCTGCCACATTCAACTCGGACAAGACCGATTTTGGAGCGGTTTTGACCAATAGCTCGGTTTATTTTACGAGTACACGAAACAACTCTAGAAAAGATTACGGCTGGAATAAAGAACCGTATTTAGATATGTACCAAGGAGATTTCAATTCTGATCAATCGATAACCAATGTTAGAAATGTTACTTCCCTCAATTCAAAATATCACGATGGCCCGGCCACTTTGAGTGCAGACGGAAACACCATCTATTTCGCTAGCGATAGTTTTAGAGAATCTTCCTTTGAAAAGGATTCCAAAAACAAATTGAAATTAGGAAAAAACAACTTGTTCAAATCGACTAAAAATGGCGACACTTGGAGTGCTCCCATTTCACTTCCTTTCAATAGCAACGCTTATTCGACAAGTAATCCAAGCCTAAGCAAAGATGGCAAAACGCTTTACTTTTCATCAGATATGCCAGGAAGTTTAGGCGGAGTCGACATCTGGAAAGTCTCCATTGATGCCGACAATTCATACGGAAAACCACAGAATCTTGGTAGCATAGTTAATACTGAAGGAAATGAGAGTTTTCCTTTTATCGCCGACGATAACGCAACGCTATATTTCGCCTCCAGCGGAAAACCTGGATTAGGTGGATTGGATGTTTTTAAAATTGATTTAAGTAAATCCGAAGAAGCAACAAATCTTGGAAAACCGATTAATACGGAAAAAGATGACTTTGCATTTACATATGATAAGGCACAAAACCTCGGATTCTTGTCAAGTAATCGAACAGGGAACGATGATATTTTTGAAGTGAAAACCATTTGCAACGTTGATGTATTAACGGTAGTTACTAACGCTAAGACTGGTGCTATTATGCCAAATGCTTCTGTTTCGATTGTTGATGATAAGAAAAATGTCATCGCAACAACAGCATCAAATGAACAAGGTTTAGTAACGTATAAAGTAGATTGTAACAAATCGTATGCGATCATTGCGTCAAAAGATGGATTCGAAAGCAATACATTTGAAGTAGCCAAAAGTACGGGAGGGACAATCAATATTGCAGCAGCATTGCAACCTATAGATGTTATTATTACTGATACTGAAGTGGTTTTGAATCCAATTTACTTTGAATATAATAAAAGTAACATTACACAAGAAGGAGCCTTTGAACTTGACAAACTAGTACAAGTAATGAAGAATAAAAACAATCTTGTTATCTTGGCTAAAGCACATACCGACAATCGAGGAAGTGATGCGTTTAACCTTGCGTTATCTGACCGAAGAGCAAAAGCAACGGCACAATATGTCATTTCAAAAGGAATTGCAGCGTATAGAATTTCAGGAAAAGGTATGGGCGAAAGTGAACCAAAAGTGGATTGTAAAGAAAATTGTACAGAAGAGCAACATGCGCAAAACAGACGTTCCGAATTTCTTATTGTAAAATAAAGTTTTTTCTTTCTTTTTCGAAAAAAACAAAAAAAATAGTTCCGTAACTGTTCTGGAGTTCAATATTTTAAATTACAATAATTATATTTACAGAATTATTCTAAACCTTAAATATTATGAAAGCCACAATTACATTTATGATTTTTCTAGTATCCTTCTGTGGATACAGCCAAAAAGGAAGTTCTTTTTGGACCTCAAGTACAAAGTCTGTTTCTTCACCAATTGATGAAAACAAAAAAGACCTCAAAAACGCAGCACTTTTCGAATTAGATTTTGATGCAATTCAAATGGCGTTATCTAAAGCGCCAAGTAGATTTGAAAATAGATCAAAGTCGACTTGCATCGTTGCAATTCCAAATGCAGATGGGCAATTAGAGCAATTTCAGTTCTTCCAGTTTTCAAACATGGATCCTGAATTGGCAAAGAAATTCCCGAACATTAATTCCTATGTTGGTAGGAGCATTGAAAACAAAGGCGGAACAATTTATTGCAGTGTTTCACCATTGGGTTTTCAAAGTATGCTTCTAAACGCGGATAATACCTCTGTATTTATTGAACCTTACACAAAGGATTTAAGTGCCTACGCAGTATACAAAAAGACAGATCATGCTGGTAGTTCATTAACACCATTTGAGTGCCGACTAAGTCAAGAAATACTTGCGGAAACTAGAACTTCAATTGCCGCAAGACCCAATGCGGACGACGGTACCTTAAGAACCTACAGACTTGCTCTTTCTGTGACAGGAGAATATACCGCATATTTCGGCGGTACAAAATCATTGGCATTAGCAGGAATGAACAACTCTATGACGCGTGTCAACGGTGTTTTTGAAAAGGATTTCGGTGTTCATATGAATTTGATCGCCAATAATGAAGTTCTGATTTACACCAACGCAACAACTGATCCTTATTCTAACGGAACGACTGGGTCGGCTGGCGCGTGGAATACGGAGCTTCAAAACAACTTGACCGCAACAATTGGAAATGCCGCTTATGACATTGGTCATTTATTCGGAGCCAGTGGTGGCGGTGGAAATGCCGGTTGTATTGGTTGTATTTGTGTAGATGATAGTGCAAGTACGACCGACAAGAATAAAGGAAGTGGATTTACTTCACCAAACAACGCAATTCCTGCGGGAGACACCTTTGATATTGATTATGTTGCCCACGAAATGGGACATCAATTTGGCGCTAACCACACTTTTACACATAGTAATGAATCTGGCTCAATTGCACAAATGGAACCCGGAAGTGGTTCTACCATTATGGGCTATGCCGGAATAACAACCAAAGATGTTCAACCCAATTCCGATGCTTATTTTCATGCGATTAGTATTCAACAAGTTACCAATAATATCAAGGCTAAAACGTGTTCAGTTAATGTAGCGACAGGTAATGCAATTCCAACCGCTAGTGCTGGCGCAGATTTTACAATTCCCAAGAGCACTCCTTTTATGCTGACTGGTTCTGGAACGGACGCCAACGGAGACCAATTAACTTATAACTGGGAACAAATGGATGTTGGTTCAACAACCACAACAATCCCGGCAGCAACCAATACTGCTGGTCCAAATTTTAGATCTTATAATTCAAGTCTTTCTCCCGTTAGATATTTTCCAAATATGACGTCTGTCTTAGCTGGCGCAACTACCACTAGTGGAACTGAAATTATAGTAGAGGCTTTGCCTTCGATTGCAAAAACAATGAATTTCAGAATGACCGTTCGCGACAACAATCCGAATGGACCCGCCAATAATAGTGACGATGCCGTAATTACCGTTAATGCTACGGCAGGTCCTTTTTCTATCACGTCACCAAATACGGTGGTTTCCTATGCTGGAAATACATCTCAAACCATTACGTGGGCAGTTGCAGGTACAACTGCAAATGGGGTAAATTGCGCTAATGTAGATATCCTTTTGTCAACCGATGGTGGACTTACGTTTCCAATTACTTTGCTTGATGCAACGCCAAACGATGGTACGGAAGCGGTTATCATTCCAAATGCTGCAGGAACAACAAATAGAATTATGATCAAAGGAAGTGGACATGTTTTCTTTGATGTTTCCAATACAAATTTCACCATCACTAGTGGAGTTGCAGACAATACTGCGCCAACACCACCTACTCTAGTTGCCTCAAACACCACCGCAAGTTCAACGCTTTTAAGCTGGTCTGGAGCAACGGATAACATCGCGGTTACGAGTTATTCAATTTATAGAAATGGTGTACTTGTAGGCACATCAACTAGCACGACATACACCGCTGCTGGCTTGTCAGCAGCAACACCATATACTTTTACAGTAAAAGCAAAAGATGCCGATGGTAACTTATCAATTGATAGTAATTCCGTTAGTATTACCACACTAGCCGCTGATTCAACAGCTCCTTCTGCACCAGTTTTAAACAATAGCTTGACAACAATCAATTCAACATTTTTGTTATGGACTGCTGCTACGGACAATATTGCTGTTGTGAGTTATGATGTTTATAAAAATGGCTTTTTTATAGCAAATACAGCGGTTACCTCTTACTTAGTTACGGGACTGGTTGCAGGTACTGCATATACGTTTTCCGTGAAAGCCAAAGATGCAGCTGGTAATGCTTCTGTGAACAGCAATATTTTGAATGTTACCACACTAGCGCCAGACGTCACGCCTCCAACGCCACCGACATTGAGTGCTTCTGGAACAACATCTACTTCGACAGTGCTATCTTGGTCGGGTGCTACTGATAATGTTGGAATAGCTGCTTACGACGTCTATCGTGGTGCGACATTGGTTGGTACAACTGCTACTTTAACTTATACGGTAACTGGACTTTCTCCGCTAACGCCATATTCATTTTCTGTTAAAGCGAAAGATGATGCTGGAAATGTTTCTACCGCAAGCAATGTTGTTTCGATTACCACTGCTGAATTTACTTATTGTACCTCACAAGGAAATAATGTCAATGATGAATTGATTGGCAATGTACAGCTGGGAACTATCAACAACACTTCGGTTGGTGGCACTGGTTATACCAATTTTACAAACCTGTCAACCACGCTTGTCGTTGGAAGCACACAAACAATTTCTATTACACCTGTCTGGACGGGTAACATTTTCAGCGAAGGATATGCTGTCTTTATTGATTACAACAGGGATGGCGATTTCTTGGATGTTGGAGAAACAGTGTATACCAGAGCGGCCTCGACAACAACTCCAGTAACTGGTACATTTACAATACCATTAACAGCAACAATTGGTACAACCAGAATGCGTGTATCTATGAAATATAACGCAATCCCAACTGCATGTGAAACTTTTTCATTTGGTCAAGTTGAAGATTATTCAATAAATTTCGTAGCGCCAAATACGACACTAAACCTAAAGTTGTATATTGAAGGTTACTACGATGCACCAACACACGCCATGACGCCTGTAATCGCTAATCAAGGCATTGGATCTAGCGCTACCGATGTAGATGAAATTACGGTAGAATTGCGCAATGCCTCAACGTTTGCAGTGGTCGCTACTACAACGGCAGTATTAAAAACGGATGGCACAGCAAGTTGCATCTTTAATTCAAGTAATACAGGCTCTTACTATATTGCAGTAAAACATCGAAGTGCAGTACAAACTTGGAGTAATCAACCTATTTCCTTTGCAAGTAATCCGACATCGTACGATTTCTCGAACGCATTGATCAAAGCATTTGGATTGAATTTACGTGAATTAGAACCAGGAGTATTTGGATTATTCATCGGAGATATTAATCAAGATGAATCGATAGACAATTCCGACTCAACAGACTTATTTAACGACATCGAAAATTCTAATTTTGGTTTCTTGGCAACCGACCTGAACGGAGATGGTAGCGTAGATAACTCGGACTCGGAAAATTTCTTTAACAATATTGACAACTCTGTATTTTCAAATCATCCATAAATAATTATCGGAAAGTCATAAGAAAAGAAGTAATCATGCTAATTATTTGTTAATTCTGAAAATGCTAGAATGGCGGTCGACAAGATAGAAGTATAAATGTTTACTTTTGAGCGTAAATAACTATTATGGCACGCTATAAAGAAAACGATTTACCAAAGTCAAAAATTACTGCTACTTCATTACAAAAAGCCACACTTATTTTTAAGTATTCTGGAAACCATAAATGGAAATTTTATGTTGGCTTGGTCTTCCTTTTACTCACAGGTGCTACGGCTTTAGCATTTCCAAAATTAATGGGAATGTTGGTAGATTGCGTAAAGAACAAAGATCATGATTTAGCGAATAATATTGCATTAGGCTTAGTCATGATCTTGTTTTTACAATCTTTTTTTTCCTTTTTTAGACTTTCATTATTTGTCAATTTTACGGAAAACACACTCGCCAATTTGCGTTTAGAACTTTACAGTAATTTGGTAAAATTACCCATGTCGTTCTTTTCTCAAAAGCGTGTAGGCGAATTAAACAGTAGAATTAGCTCTGACATAACGCAAATTCAAGATACACTAACATCAACTATTGCAGAATTTTTACGTCAGTTCATTTTAATTATTGGCGGTGTAATTCTTTTGGCCAACGAAAGTTTAAAATTAACACTCTTAATGTTATCTGTGGTTCCTTTAGTTGCTGTTGCTGCTGTAATTTTTGGAAGATTCATCCGTAAATATTCCAAAAAAGTTCAAGATCAAGTAGCAGAAAGTCAAGTTATCGTTGAAGAAACTATGCAAGGTATTAGTATCGTGAAAGCTTTTGCTAACGAATGGTACGAAATTGCCCGCTACAATGGTAAAATTCGAGATATTGTCAAAATAGCAATCAAAGGAGGAAAATATCGCGGTTATTTTGCTTCGTTTATTATATTTTGTCTTTTTGGTTCTATTGTAGCCGTAGTCTGGTATGGAGTTCAACTCAGTATTAGCGGTGAAATGAGCGTTGGTCAATTGATTACTTTTGTGCTCTACTCTACTTTTGTTGGGGCTTCCTTTGGTGGCATTGCCGAATTGTATGCGCAAATCCAAAAAGCGATTGGTGCTACAGAACGTGTATTCGAATTGTTGGAAGAAACTCCGGAAAAAATCAATAGTAATTCTGCTCAAAATCATGAGAAAATAAAAGGAAATGTAAGTTTCAAAAATGTTGCTTTTAGCTATCCCTCTCGAAAAGAAATTGAGGTTTTAAAAGGGGTGAATTTTAAGGCAGAATTCGGTCAAAAAATTGCCATTGTTGGGCCAAGTGGTGTAGGAAAATCAACTATAGCCTCACTCCTACTTCGATTTTACGATATTGATGGCGGAACAATCGAAATAGATGGAAAAAATATATATGATTTTGATTTAGAAACTTTACGAGGAAATATGAGTATTGTTCCTCAAGATGTTATTCTTTTTGGTGGAACTATTAAAGAAAATATCGCTTATGGCAAACCCAATGCTACTGATGATGAAATAACTTTAGCGGCAAAACAAGCCAATGCACTTAATTTTATTGAAGGTTTTCCAGAAAAAATGGAAACCATTGTAGGCGAACGTGGTATCAAATTATCAGGTGGTCAACGGCAACGAATTGCCATCGCTAGAGCTTTACTCAAAAATCCAAGTATCTTAATTCTCGATGAAGCAACATCATCATTAGATAGCGAAAGTGAAAAATTGGTTCAAGAAGCTTTAGAAATTTTAATGCAAGGAAGAACGAGCATTATTATCGCCCATCGACTTTCTACCATTCGAAGTGCAGATCAAATCTTGGTCTTAGATAACGGAATCATCACTGAGCAGGGAACGCATCAAGAACTTTTAGCACTGGAAAACGGACTCTATAAGAATCTAAGTAATTTGCAGTTTAGTAATTCCTAACTACGCTAGAACGTTCATTTCGTTAGAAGTCGAAAGCTAAACAATTATCGCTTCAAACTAAAATGAGAACGAAACTGTTTCTCGCGATTTTTTTCATAGTAATCAATAAGAAACCAATAGTCAGAGGACGGCATTTGGCTTCCGTTATAGATGCCATCCCATCCTTTCCCCCTTGTTGAAATTTCTTTGAGAAGTTTTCCATATCGGTCAAATATATATATGACAGGCCGGAAATCGTTAGACAAACCCTCGATGTTCCAGGTGTCATTATAACCATCTTCATTAGGCGTAAAGAAATGAGGATAGCCGATAACTGTAATAGTTTCAATCAAATTTGTACATCCGTCAAGGTCAGTTACTTTAACAGTATGTTCTCCCAAAGAAACATTATAAAATACGTTTGAAGATTGCATGGATCCATTGTCCAATTGGTATAAATAATTACCACTTCCGGAAACTGTTACCACTACCATCGGATTCTCTGTAAAAGCTTCATAACCGGAAGTAACCATAGCTTGGGCTGCTAGGGTCTCCGTTACTTCGGCACTTGCAGGAAAAGAAACACATCCAGTAGTCGAATTCGTAGCAATAACTTCATACAATCCTGCTTCACTGGCTTCATAAAAATAATTGTCAACACCTAAATTAGTTGTGTTGTGAAACCAACTAAAATCATAAGCAGCAGGACTTAAACCCGAATCTAGAACATAAGTGCGAATCACTTGAGAAGTATCTTGATTAATGCAAATTACGCCATCATAAAGTTCAGGCATAGGAAGAGGATTTACTTTTACGAGTATACTACTAGGATTTCCAATACAATTATTTGCTTCCGGTATGACAGAATAGGCAACAGTTCCTACTCCATTGACTGTAGTCGTTAACGTTTGGAAAATTGTATTGCCACTTCCATTTTGGCTACCAACTGCATTTACTTGTGCCGTCGTATAAGAAAAGGTGGTCCCTGGAACCGTACTATTTAATGTAATATTTGTTGTTTCACCCGAACAAATTTCCATTGCAAGCGATGAAGTAGCAACAGCAGGTGTTGGCTTAATTATTACTGTTGTTGACGTAGGAACAGCTGAACAACCTAGGCTAGCTGGAGTTGTATACGTAACGGTATATGTGTCTGGCAAACTCGTGCTCGGATAAACTGCGCCAGAGTTGATATTGAAAGTCAATCCTACAGGGGATGAAGTAAAAGTACCTGCAGTATAAGCATTCGTACCAGACAATGATACATTTTGTGCTGCAGTAAGTGTAGAACAAAATGGACTTCCTACATAACTTATGTTGGCTGTTGGGATCGCAGTTATTCGTACCGATGTCGCCGCCGCTACAGTCGAACAACCTCCATTTGCTGGTACTGTATAAATTACTGAATATATTCCTGCCGTACTATTACTTGGCAAAATCGCACCAGTCGAGGCGTTCAATAAAAGGCCTTCAGGTTGCGAACTGAAGGTTCCTCCGGTATATGCATTCGTTCCTGCTAAAGTTACCAATTGCCCTGTGTTCACTGACATGCAAAAAGGAGTTCCAGGATAATTAATGGTTGCCGTTGGCAGGGAAGTGATGATCAGTGAAGTGGTAGATTGACCACTCGAACACCCACCAGTTGAGGGATACGTATAGGAAACTGTATATAATCCAGCTAAACTCGTGCTAGGGATTATTGCCCCAGAATTGACATTGAGAGTCAATCCAGCTCCAGATGAACTAAAAGTACCTCCAGTATAAGCATTCGTTCCCGACAAGAAGACGTTTTGTGAGCCAGTAAGTGTTGAACAAAAGGGTGTTCCTGGATAACTTATTATGGCTGTAGGAATTCCAGTTATCGTCACAGAAGTTGTTGCTAATACAGTTGAACAACCTCCACTTGCTGGAACAGTATAGGTCACGGTATATGTTCCTGTTGTGCTATTACTTGGTACAATCACACCAGTTGAAGCGTTCAATTGCAATCCTGCAGGTTGTGCACTATAGATACCTCCTGTGTAAGCGTTCGTTCCTACTAAAGTAACGGACTGTCCTGCGTTTAGTGATTTACAAAAAGGTGTTCCACCATAATTAATGGTTGACGTTGGCAGTGAAGTTATCACCAATGAAGTTGTAGTTTGACCACTTGAACATCCGCCAGTTGCAGGATACGTATAGGTAATTGTATATGATCCAGCTACACTTGAGCTAGGTATAATTGCCCCAGAATTGACATTCAAAGTCAATCCAACTCCGGATGAACTAAAAGTACCTCCACTATAAGCATTGGTGCCTGACAGTGAAACGCTTTGTGGTGCTGTAAGTGTTGAACAAAAAGGAGTACCTACATAACCTATGATTGCTGTTGGGAGTCCAGTTATAGTTACAGAAGTTGTTGCCAGTACCGTTGAACAACCTCCACTTGACGGAACCGTATAAGTAACCGTGTACGTTCCTGCTGTGCTATTACTTGGTACAATCACACCTGTTGAAGCATTTATTTGTAGGCCTGCAGGCAGTGCACTGTAGGTTCCTCCAGTATATGCATTTGTTCCAGATAAAGTTACCGGTTGTCCAGAATTGAGTGATTTACAAAAAGGTGTTCCAGCATAACTAATTGTTGCTGTTGGTAGCAAGGTAACTCTTAACACACCAGATAAAGTGGCAGCTGGTGCACATCCTCCAATGGTTGTGACACTAAAGTTAAATATGCCTCCTTGCGTTGGTGTCCCACTTAAAGTAAATGCGCCACTTGAAAATAGACCAGTTACTCCTGTTGGCAAACCAGTTGCATTCGCAGTCGTTGCACCATTGCCTACGGTATATGCGATAGGTGCAATCGATGTATTAATGCATACAGTTTGATTTGTTGTAGCAACTGCTGAACTCAATGCTATTGTTGGTAACGGATCAACTTCTACCGTCTTAGAATTCGACAGAGTAACGTTGCATCCTGATAATGTTATTGCGGTGGCAGTAAGGGTCGTGTCGACTGTAATTGCACTTATGGCCACAGTTGCAATACCTGAGCTATTTAAGTTCACGGTCAAGTTACCACCAGTATTGATATGATAAGTAACAACGGAGTTTGGAGTTCCAGTGATAGTATAAACTACATTTGTACCTATGCAAACTGAAGTAGGCGCAGATATTCCGATTAGTGCTGGTGGTAAAGTGGCAACCAGAACTACACTTGTTGGTGAGGCAGTACAACCAACAAAATTTGTTAGAATATTAGTGTAATTTCCTGCGTTGAGTCCACTTATAATAATCTGACCAATCGCATTACTAGACAAAGTTGCTGCAACCGGAACACCATCATCTAAGTACGTGACATTGTAGGACGTTGATGCTGCCAATCCTGATATCGTAATCTTTCCGTTCGCAATTCCACATGTTGGATTTGTACCAACAGCGGTTGGACAAAGAATAGAACAATCGGTTGCTCCTGCACCTATATCTCCTGTATTTGTTTGTGTCATCGAAATATATCCCGCTGCGCCATCATAATTGGTTATCAGAACCATATATATTTCTCCGACTAATGCATTAGGAATAACCGCAGATTCTACAGGAGCTGTAGAATAGCTGCAATCCACGACATTACCAGAACAATCATGATCATCAACACAATCACCGAGTGTAAAATTCGCACATGCAGTGAACTGATCAGGAAATGGACCCCAAATTGCATAATCTACATCCAAACCAGTACCTGTACCTCCTGGACCTGTAGACTGTTCGATTGATAATTCTAGTCTTCCAGGAATGGCAACTGACAAATAATACCAAGCTGGATTTGGAGCCGTATCTAAACAAGTATTATTGGTAATGACCGCTGGTGCGTCGGGCACGTTGTCGCAAGTACTTAGGTTGGGAAATTCTAATGATCCTGCATCAGCACAAAAGGGATCGGCTCCCGGACAAACTGAATTTGTCGGCGCAACAATTGTATTTGGGGTTGGACTACAGGATATTGTAGCTTCCCATCCCGAATTTTCGGTGTTATTATCGGACTCAAAAGTTATGGTAAGGCAGCCTGAAGGATCGCTGGATAAAATGCCACCTGAACAACCTACTGGAGAAAAATTACCGTAGGTTCCTAATAGTGTTCCCGTGGTTCCAGTTCCGCTATAAATTCGCATAAAATCGCGCGGTTCACCTTCCACATTAAAGTCGGTAAATTGTAATTGAACATAGGTACCTGGGGTCGCAGGGCAAAAAGTAATTTCGAAATTTTCGTTTGAACTGTAATCGTTAGCTGCACCTCCAGAATCATAAAATGTACCCGAACATGTCGAAAATACACCATTCTGCATCGTATATATTTGTGCTTTTATAGAGAAAGTAACAAAAATAAACAATACCAAAAATAATTTTCCCCCCATACTTTTTTTGACTTGTTTGCACACTAATGAACTGGCTGAATTATGATAACAGTCTCAGAGCCATCTACCCTAACAAAAGTTTTTGTTTTTAAAGTCATCGTGAAATTATACTTCAACGGATTAAACGTTTTAGCATCAAAAACTAGGTCTCGCATTAGTTTTGGATTGTATTTATTAATAAGTTCTAAACTAGATAACAATGGAATTTCTTTCTTTCCGAACTTTTGATTTGAAACAAATTCAATTCTATTTAAAAAATCCGTGACCAAATCCAGTCGTTTTGACTTCGAATTGAAAAACAATTCCTCTGCGTGATCTTGATAGACTTCCTTAATAAATCTATTGATTTGTTCTTTAGAATATTTCGCTGGCTGTTCTTGCACACTCAAACGAATAAAATCGTCATTGGATTTGAAAGAACTGAAAAAACAAATCATCAACAAAATCAGCAAGAGAAAAACACTATTCTTCATTTTTTCATATATTTTAGCTGACAAATATAATTATTTAACAAAAACATTGATAAAATAACGCTACTTAATTACACAATAAACAAAAAAAAGCTTGTACCCAAAAAGATACAAGCCAGTCGAATAAATGTTTTCAGAATAAATTAATTCTTATCTTTTCTTCGATCTCGTTCCGTCTTAAGTAAATTCAATTCACGACTCGTTTGTCCAGCAACCGAAGTATTTTCTTCCGCTCTTCGAATCAAATACGGCATCACATCGCGTACTGGACCAAATGGCAAATACTTAGCAACATTATAACCATGGCTTGCCAAATTATAACTGATGTTATCGCTCATGCCATACAATTGCCCGTACCAAATGCGTTTGTCGTCTTTTGCAATTCCGTTTGCTAACTGCATATCCATCAATTTATAAGAGCTTTCTTCGTTATGAGTTCCAGCGAAAATGGACATATGATCAATGTGTTTCATCATGTAATCGACCGCGATATTGTAATTATCATCTGTTGCCTGTTTGGATGCACAAATTGGCGATGGATAGCCTTTTTCTTCTGCACGCGCATTTTCCTTTTCCATGTAGGCGCCACGAACCAGTTTCATTCCAATATAAAATCGATCCGATTTTGCTCTTTCGTGCAACTTTTTCAAATAGTCCATGCGATCCCAACGGTACATTTGTAAAGTATTAAATACAATAACTTTTTCTTTATTGTATTTTAGCATCATCGCTTCGACCAAATCGTCAGCAGCATCTTGCATCCGGCTTTCTTCCGCATCAATCAATAAAGCAACATCCTTTTCATGGGCAGTTTTACAGATAATTTCAAAACGTTCTTTTACTTTATTCCACTCGATTTCTTCTGCTGAAGTTAGCGTATTTTTCGAGCCCACTTTCTCGTACAAATCCAATCGACCTAGACCTGTTGGCTTAAAAACCGCAAAGGGAATCGCTTGACGTTCTTTTGCAAAATCAACGGTTTTTAAAGTCATTTCTAGCGCCGCGTCGAATTGGACTTCTTCTTCTTTCCCTTCTACAGAATAATCCAAAACAGAAGAAACACCTTTGGTATACATTTTATCAACTACAGACAAACAATCTACTTCATTGACACCACCACAAAAATGATCGAACACGGTAGCTCGAATCAATCCATCGACAGGAAGATGAGCTTTCAAAGCAAAATTAGTAACCGCCGTTCCGATGCGAACCAACGGTTCATTGGCAATCATCTTAAATAAAAAGTACGCTCGATCTAATTCGGTATCACTTTTTAAAGCAAAAGCGACTTGAGTGTTGTTGAAGATTTTTTCCATAAAAAAAAAGGAACTTATTTTATTTTAATTTTTTACAATTTTACTGCTGCTAACCACGCCTTCATTCGAGTAAGCCCTAAGCAAATAAACTGCCGGAAGACAGTCGGAAATATCTATACTGGACGTTGATGAAGCCTTAATAAACCTGCCGGTCATATCGTAAACCTCCGTCCTTATAACAGCATTTGCATTAGTGATATTGATAAATGAATCGGTCGGGTTCGGATAAAAAATCATCACCGAATCACGGCTTTCAGGTAAAAAACCTGCTGTATCCAAATAGTTCGGAATGTCATATTTATGAACATAACCACGGGACCAAGCCAGTTGTGAAGTGAGTTGATTACTGTTAGTACCAGTGATGATTAATTTTTCGGTACTGTCTTTTACACCATAAAAGGACGAAAGCGTACCTGGTACTTTAAACGCCGTTACAGTTTGCGCATTTTCATCAATGACTTCAACCGTGTTATTGCTGTAGGTATTGAGGAGCATATAATTGCCAATATTCATTAGCGAAACGTAATCATAGGAATAGTTTTCAGTACTCTCTGTAATTAAGTTTAAGGTATTGTCGTAAATCCTTATTTTCCCGTCGTCGTTGAGTGTGAACAACTGATTGTTGGTTGTGGTGGTCAATCTGGTTAGTCCCACTGTAATGGCATTATAAATATAAACTCCCGAAGGAGAAATCTTATTCAGTTTAATTTCACCTCCAGTTGTAGTACTTGTCATAAAAAACAGATTTCCAGAGCCATCGATCGTCGGTCCTCCAGCACCCATATACGTCCCAGTCGCATTTAGATCAGTAGAAAAAACAAAATTAAGGTCGTCATAAGCTATTATTTGTAGCGGTACCAATGACGCTGTGGCCTTTTTATACAGGTAAAGCCTAGAATGCCCATTATTTTTAAATTCTTTGAAAAACAACTGCCCAGGAAAAATAAGCGTATCGATTACCATACCGTTCGAAGAGTTGATGGTTTCGATTTTAGTATCATCGGGAGCCGTCGCATTATAGACTTTATTGACAAAATTGATATTTCCATTCTGATCGATATACGAATTAAAAGCATTGTTGCAGGGAACCGAATAGAGAACCTGCCCATCGGGACTAATCTTAATAAGCTTATATGATGGGCCGTTGACCAATCCGATTATATATAAATTGTTATTAGCATCTATAAGAAAGTTATTCACCAAATTAGAACTGAAGATGGTTTCTGCAATTTCCACTTGCCAGAGCATCGAAAGATTCGAATCATATTTGATAATCCTACTTTTTGAAGGCGGCTCAACACCGTTACTAGTCAATGGCGCTTCTCCGTATTTTTCCAGATTCGCTATTAAGATATTATCCTCGTGATCTAATAGGATTCTGGCGCCATAACTCATAGAGGTGCCTGTTCCTGAATATGTATACTGCTGTTCTACTGATGCAGGTTTAAGTTTCTGTACTAAAATATTCTGTTGTGTGTAAGAATCTGAATTTGGATACATCTGAGCTTGGGTTGTAGCAAAACGAATAATAGTATCATCGTTAACTTTACAAAAGTCATTCGTTGGGGCTGTATCTAAAGCGAAAGTATTAATCAGGTTTAAGGATGTGTCGAACAACTTTAAGTTGATTTCGTTATAAACCATAATCGAATAATCGGAAGCGATTTTAACCTTTACCGCATTGATAGGCGCAGTGGCAATATCGCTCGCTATCGCACCATTTGAATCAAATTGGGTTAAGTTAAATGTTAGGTTTCCTGCTATCAAGTTTCTATTTAAAACACACAAATCACCGGAAGCATTTAGAAAAGATTGCACAATTCTTTTTGAAACCCCAGCAGGCGGGCTGATGTTATATTTTAAATTACCAAGGGCATCAAATTTAATAATCCGGTAATTCGCCAAATTATTGGAGTTGTAACCCCAATAAATTGCATCATCTTGCCCGATGAGCAAATTCCCCGACGAAAAATAATTGGTATCGGCAATATCAATAATCGGATTCAAAGCATAAGTAATAACCGATCCATCATTGATCTTCTTAATAAAATGCTCATAAAAAGATTGTTGTGCGTTGATATAATGCCTGCGATAAGCCATATAAAAATTGTGACTTTTATAATAAAATTTATATTCAATACCAGTGAAATTAACATTAAAATTATCCTCAAGCCCTTCCTTCACGTAGCTGTCTACAATCTGCCCGTCGGTATTAATGGTATAGAAAGTAAAAAAATAGCCAGTGTTTTGCTCATTGACCAATGCATAAACTACATGAAGCTCATCGTTTTCGAAAAACGATTCTGCGTAACCGGCGCCCGGATTTATTGTATTAGTACTGTATGGGAAATCAAAATGCCAGAGTTCGTCGCCCGACGGACTATATTTAACCAAATAATTAGAAATAATCGGATCGGGATTTCTATTTTGGCATCTTCCGAAAACGTAAATATTACCATCCTGGTCGATATGAATCGATTTCGGCGTATCATACGAAAGGTGAAACGGCCCATTGCTTCTGTTTTTTTGAAATGAATACTGCTTCTGCCATAACAAATTAAGATTGGCATCAAGTTTCATGGTAAGTAGATCCGTAAACGTGGAATCGCGTTCGGTTGTGCCGACGACAATGACGTTGCCTTGATGGTCAGGTTCTGAAAAATATGTTACATCGCGATTGGTTTGGCCGTTGTTGCCAAATGATACTTTATTGTCCGGTGCTAAATATTCTTGAGAAAACGAAGTAGCGGTAAAAAAAAATAAAACAAAAACCTTTAGCAAATGCATAACAGCGGATTTAACTTGCGTAAAAATATCAAAAAAATCACAGCAAGTGTAGCTTGTTTTTTGAAATGTTTAAAAAAACTGAAATAGGTAGCGACTAACCACATTAGAAATCAAAAATTATACTTGGATAAGAATCGTGGAAAAAAATATCAAGAGCGTTTAATATAAAATTGGTGAACTTCAGAGCACATTCATTTTATAAAATGTCAATTGCATGATTGTCTGCATATTGTTGCACGATTTACGTCAACCATAAATTTCTATACGCACTGTTTCTATCGTAAAGTCCAGCTTGTTTATCAATATCAAAATAGCGATTTTCTCTTGGGTCATTTCCGACGCCAGCAATATAGGCCCAATTGCCCCAATTACTACATTCATCATAATCAATCAATTGCTGCTCGAAATAGGCTGCGCCATAACGCCAATCTAGTTTGAGGTCGTTGCAAAAATAACTCGCCACATTTTGCCTACCACGATTGCTCATAAAACCAGTCAATTGGAGTTCGACCATATTGGCATTGATAAAATCCTCGTCTAGAGTTCCATTAATCCAACTGTGAAGGAGTTTTTCACTAACGGATTTTGGAATCTCTTTTTCCTTGGTAATTCCAGAAGGTTGAAACATTTTCGATTGGTGTTTCTTAAACATAAACCTGAAGAAATCACGCCATAACAATTCAAAAACCAGCCAGTACGTCGAGTCGTTTGCTCCAAACTCTGACTCGAAATTCTTTAATTCATGGTAAATGTATCGGGGTGAAATACATCCCAAGGCCAACCAAGCGGAAAACTTGGAAGAATAATCCGCACCAATTAATCCGTTTCGCGTTTCCTTATAATTTGAAATACTTTTAGATTGAAAGAAATAATAATTCAATCGATGCAAACCTTCCGATTCGCCTCCTTTGAATTGGATAGCGGCGCGCGAATCGACTGATACAGGAGCTAGACACAAATCTTCAAGTGTTGGCAAATCAACTGGAGGAATATTTGGTGAATTTATAGCCGATGGCTTGCCGAAAATATTTCGAATCGTGGCATCTTTTTCTGTCTTCTTTCTAAAGTTGGTAAAAACATCAGGAATATCTTTGATTGAAAAAGGCAAATCTTCGGCATGGTATAAGGTGCTTGTACTAAAGGTCTCAAACTCACATCTGAGTTTAAAAAGTGCTGTTTGAACTAATAGTTCCGTTTGCTTTTCTTCATAAGCTACTTCCCGTTTAGCAAAAACTTTTTGTACTCTAAATTGTTGCACTATTTTTGGAATTTCAACTTCTGGTTTGCCTCTAAGAATGAGAAGTCCCGAACCAATATTTCTCAGATTACTATCTAAATCTAGTAAGGATTCAAGTAAAAATTGCGCTCGGAAACTGCCTGTTTTCTGAAATCCATAAGGTGTTATTTCAAAATGCGAATCATCAAAACAATAAAGCGCAATAATTTGATCACTTTGGGCAATGGCTTTGACGAGCGTTTCGTTGTCTTCAAGTCTTAAATCTGTTTTAAACCAAACAATTGCCGTTTTCATAAATTATTGATGTTATTTAGATAATAATCAGCTTGTTGCAACAAAGCTATTTTGTCTTCGGATTTCATTCTTCGCCATACATTATACATCATACCAATTCTAGGGTTTTTGGATAATTTGCTTTCATTCTTATCGTAGAAATTCCAATACAAGCTATTAAAGGGACAAGATTTTTCTCCCGTTTTTAATGTTTTGTTATAAAAACAGGTGCCACAATAATGACTCATTTTATCAATGTAAGAAGCGGAACTTACATAAGGTTTCGTTCCTACAATACCTCCATCGGCAAATTGACTCATGCCACGTGTGTTCGTAATTTCAACCCATTCTAGTGCATCGATGTATATTCCGAGGTACCAGGCATCAACTTCATCAGGGTGGATTCCAGCTAGTAAAGCGAAATTGCCCGTGATCATGAGTCTTTGAATATGATGCGCATAAGCGTAATCAAGCGACTGATTAATTGCGTCTTTCAAGCAATTCATTTTCGTTTTTCCTGTCCAATACCATTCGGGTAGTTTTTCTTGATTATTGAAAAAATTCATCGTCGCATAATCTGGCATTTTCAACCAATAAATACCCCGCATATATTCTCGCCAACCAATGATTTGTCGGACGAAACCTTCGAGTTGATTATACTCAATGTCATTGGGCCAATTCCGCCACGCTGCTATCGCTTTGTCAATAACTTCTTTAGGAGAAATCAATTTTGAATTCATAGAAAATGAAAGACGAGAATGATATAATGACCATTCGTTGGGTGACATCGCATCTTGATAACTGCCAAAAAAAGGCAAACATTCGGTCACAAAAAAATCTAATAATTGCAGCGATTGTGCTCTATTGATGGGCCAAACAAAATGGAGTGCATCAATATTTCCGATAGTTACAATATTTGTTTTCTCTATTTCCGCTCCAATACTTGAAACATCATTATTAAAAACCAATGGAGCAGTTGGTTTGTGGCCTTTGGGCAATTTCTTTCTGTTGTCGCCATCATAATTCCATTGTCCTGTTATTGGCTGCTCACCGTCCATCAAAACCGCATGTTTCTTTCTCAACGCTCTGTAAAAACTCTCTAATAAAAACGTTTTTTTTCCTTCGAAAAATCGACCCAATTCGTCTCGTGTCGTAAAAAAATGCTCCGAATCGACGGCAGCACTTGGAATTGGAATAGATTGACAAATATTTTTTAACTGTTGATCCACGCGGTATTCATCAGGGCATTGGTATTCGAAGTGCGTAAATTGATGTTGGATGATTAGCTGTTGAATATTCTTCTCAAACGACTGAAAATTGTCTTCATCATTGATACCAAAATAAATTACATGATGTTGACGCGATCGCAATTCCATACAAAAAGCTCGCATAGACGCAAAAAATCCAACTACTTTTTGAATGTGGTGTTTTGCGTAATCTGTTTCCGTTCGGATTTCCATCAAAACATAGGAAACATGATTATCCTGATTTAAAAACCAAGAATGATTGATGTTGAGTTGATCGCCGAGCAGTAATCGTAACGTTTTAGTTGCCATTTTGTTTATTTGTTCTGCATTGGTCACTGCAATATTTTACTTCTTCCCAAACTTTCTCCCATTTCTTTCGCCACGAAAAAGGTCTTTTGCAAACGAGGCAAATCTTAGAAGGCAAATGCCGTTTCTTAATTCCCTTCATCGGTAAATTTTATTGGTGTTCGTTTCCAATCTACTTTCACAGAGGAACCTTTCGCCATAAAAACAGCAGTGGGATTGGTTTTATTTAAAACTGCAAAAGCATCGCCATACATAGCAGAAAAATCACATCGAATGTCATAACTGGATATGTGATTAACTTCCCAACTCGGATGTTGCAATCGATACTCCTCGGTATTTTGCTCATTAATCTTCGTGTAACCGTAATAATGTTCGTAAATAAATTCTTCAAATGATTTAGCAGCCATTTTCTTCGATGCAGTTTCGGCTTCAACCAAGATGTGGTTCCATTTTTTATCCAACAGCCATTCAAATTTTACTTGTTGCTTGCCTCCCATTTGATGCATAAAATGTTTTGTCGGAACAACCGTATAATGTTCTTTATATAATTTATTAGCCATCCACGCCACAATGCGATACGGAATGGTCTCGTTAATAAAAACAACACCTCTTTTGATTGTATTTCCTTCTATGCGCTGCACATAAAAGCGAAGATTAATTTCTTCAAATGTTCCTAAATAAGGAATTGGAACGCCGAATATCTTCGTTTTTTTAAACATAAAGCCCACCAAACTCACATAGGCTTTACCTTCATACAAATCGAGGGTTACTCCGTTGGGTAAATAGGGCAATAAAATTTCAGGCGCAATTTCGTAATTAGCCATGATGATATTTTCCCAATTTGCTTTTAAAAAAGTTGTCATTATTTTTTTACATTACGTTGTTTAGGTTTCCGAATTGAAGGACTTACATGTTTTTTTAAAATTCTCGTTCCTTCTATTTTCACGGCGTCTTTTTTGCGAAAACTCCAAACCAAATCGCTGGCGTATTTTCTAGTTTCTTCAATATTGACAATGGGTTCTGGATAGTCTTTTCCAATTTCGCAATGGTAAAATTGTTGTTCAATAGGATTTAATTTCCAGGGTTCATGAATTAAATTTACTGGGATTTCCGACAACTCTGGAATCCATTGTTTGATGAAAATTCCCTCCGGATCGTGTTCTTCTGAATTTTTGATTGGATTGTAAATTCTAATGGTATTAATGCCGGTTGTCCCCGATTGCATTTGCAATTGCGGATAATGAATTCCCGGTTCATAGTCTAAAAACTGACGCGCTAAAAAATGCAGTTCACGCCAATCTTGCCACAAATTGAAAGTAAAAAATGACACCACCATCGCCCGCATTCTAAAGTTCAGATAGCCAGTCGCAACCACACATCGCATGCACGCATCAATGATTGGAATTCCAGTTTTGCCTTCTTGCCAAGCTTTGATATAAACTTCATTCTTGGGCTTTACTAACGAGTCGTAAGCGCGATTCACATTCTCGAACTCCATGCGACATTCATCCTCGAATTTTTGAATGAAATGACAATGCCAATGCAATCTTGACACAAAATTGAGCATGGCACGCTTGTTCTTGGAATTTTCGTAATGTTGATTCGTATATTGATAAATCATGCGCATGCTGATATTGCCGTAAGTCAAATACGGCGACATGCGACTGCAACCCTTGCGGCTCAAGCTGGGTTTAGAAATATGCTTGCTGTAATTGATATGACGTTCTTTGACGAAACTGTCAAGATAACGCCAAGCTAAAAGCTCTCCGCCTTGCTGAAAATTTTTGTGACGCGTTGTGATTAGAGGGTCTAGCGCTTTGCCTTTTATAGCATCATAAAAATCTTGATCTAGATTTTCAAATTCGAAGGCAGTAAGATCAATCATTTTAGGATGATCACGCATGACATTTTCCCATCTTTTATCCCAATCGCTCCTAGATTTTAGTTTTCTGATGACGCCATGCATTTGAAATTCTTTCCACTGAATTTCATTCTTTTTAAAGAAATACTGCATCGCAACGTCTCGATCATAAGTGATCTTATTTCCGATTTCTTGATGAGAAAAAACGGTCTTAATATCAAACCGTTGCGCTAATTTTTTAAAAACATTCTGGGCTTCATCATGAAAAAAATAAATTCTTGTACCTTTTGAATCCAGTTTCGATTGCATGTCCTGCAGCGATTCATAAATAAATCGCCAATGACGAATATCCGAATCATCATAGTGCATCACGGATGGTTCAAAAAAATACAATAATAGAACTGGAATATTTTCTTGTTGCGCCATAAAAAGAGGTTCATGATCTATAAAACGTAAATCACGTTTGAACCAAACAATATTGATGGCTTTTTTATTCAATTTTTAGCGATTGAGGTAAGTTCTTTATCAGGTTTGGCATAACTCAAACGATCCAATTGAACAGTTTTGTGATAACTATCTAAACCAGAACAAGTAATAGTGTTGGCTTTTTCTAAATCGATAAATCCATCTTCTAGTAAACAATCAGTTGGAAGATAAACGTCTGTTATTTCACCTATGATGAGTGTCGTATTATTGATGTTTAAATCTATTTTCTCTTTAAATGCTACTCCCATTCTCAATCGACTTTCGGCTACAAACGGCGCAAAAAAATTGTTTTTGTATTCGGCTTCGAGTCCAGTAATTTCAAACTCTGAAATAGACGCCTCATACCGTGCTGAAGTTTGATGTGCCTGCTGATATATTTTTTCGTTGATGTGATTGATGGTGTAAAAGCCTGTTGCAAGAATGTTATTCATGGTGTCGCGTTCCGGTGGACTTGGTCTAAAGATCAACCCAATCAAAGGTGGATTAGCTCCGATATGAAAAACAGAACTAAAAATGGATAGGTTTTCATTTCCGACAGCATCGACCGTTCCTACCAAAGCAACGCTTTTAAAACCACCTAAGCTGTTGACAAAATGTACGCGCTTTTGTTTTTCCATCGCTATGATGTCATCAAAAGAAAAGTGTTTTTGCATTTTTAGTACGTTAGAGTTAATTGAATAATTTTGGAAATTGGAATTAGAACTTTGGGAAGGAGGATTCTTTATCACGAAGTACAATCCACTTTCTTTCGCTGTTCAGCTTGAAAGTACCAATATGTTCTCTGTTCCATTCTAGCGGCCCGATAAGCGATAGAAAATTTACGCCATCTTCTCCGCGATACAAATGATATATTTCTCCGATAACAGGTTCAAACGAGAATTTCGACTGATAAACCAATTCATTCCATTCGTACTCTTCCATCAGCGCTTGATATTGCAATTTGAGTTCATTAAACTTATTTTCGAACTCTTTGTTCACATTGCTAATCCCTCTACTTTTCCAAGAAACGACGTCATCCACTTTGATGATTGGTGCACCGACATTAGTCGAATATGGCAGTAAATTAGCATGGTATCCTTGCTCCTCTGAAAATACTACGTTGTCTGGTCTTTCTTTTTCCATTTAAGTAATTCTCTTTTATCGTTTTGATATTTTATTGCTTGAAATTGCTCTTTGTCGCTCGCATCTAAATCGATCAATTCCCGCTACCCGCTTCGCAGCATGCTTGGTTTTACAATTTTCCACACGTTCTCTCCATAAGGTGTAACTCCTAAATTTTAATTCCTTTTTCATCAAAGCCTTAACATCTGCTTCAACTAGTCCGAACTGAAATTTAATTGCATCAAAAGGCGTTCTGTCTTCCCAAGCCATTTCAATAATTCGGTCGATTTCTATTTCGTTAAACGTTCTTTCCTTTACCATTTCAAAATTTGTTTATTTATTTTAAAAAAAGATTAAACAAATTTACACTAATTCATGAATGCAAATCCAAAAAAAATCACAAAATTGACTAAAAATTTGTAGCTACTATTCAATAAAAAATACCTTATTTTGCGAAATACTTTCAAAGATTATGATGCAAACCATCCAAGCCAATGGCTATCCCATTTATTTTTCCGAAACAGGTTACGAAGCGCTCAATGAAATACTATTAGAGGAAAAATATTCTAGCATCTTCGTACTCGTTGATAGTCAATCCAATGAATACTGCTTGCCGCAATTCTTGCCTTATCTCGCGACAGAAATCCCCATCGAAATCATCGAATTTGAATCAGGCGAAAGTTCCAAAAATATCGAAACTTGCGTTCAAATATGGGAAGCATTAACCGAATTAGGCGCCGATAGAAAAAGTCTAATAATCAATTTAGGTGGTGGCGTTGTAACTGATTTGGGTGGATTTGTGGCATCGACTTTCAAAAGAGGCATCGACTTTATTCACGTTCCAACCACGCTCCTAGCCATGGTTGACGCGTCAGTTGGAGGCAAAAATGGTGTCGACTTGGGCAATTTAAAAAATCAAATTGGGGTGATCAACGTTCCGAAAATGATCATTGTAGATGCCAGCTATTTGGAAACATTACCTAAAAACGAAATGCGATCCGGCTTGGCGGAAATGCTCAAACACGGTTTAATTCAGGACAAAGCTTATTGGGAAAAGTTTCGAAATCTAGATCAAATTGATTTCGCCGATTTTGATGCACTTATATATCAATCGATTGTGATCAAAAACACGATTGTCATGCAAGATCCAACCGAAAATGGGATTCGAAAAGCTTTAAATTTCGGTCATACTTTAGGGCACGCAATTGAAAGTTATTTTTTAGAAAATGAACAAAAAACAACCTTACTTCACGGAGAAGCCATCGCAGCAGGAATGATACTTGAAAGCCATATTTCTTTTCAAAAACAATTGCTTAATGAACGTGAATACCTTGAAATAAAAGACACCATCAACAGCATTTTCGACCGAATTCAATTTGACGAAACCGACCTCGATCCCATCCAAGAATTGCTCATCCATGATAAGAAAAACGAATACGGAATGATTCAATTTGCGTTGTTGGATTCTATTGGTAATATAAAAATCAACCAAACCGCTGAAAAAGAATTAATTACGTCCGCTTTTTTAAATTACAAAACTTAATATTTTTTTAATAAAAGGATTGCAATTCACTTATTTTATTTTTTACATTTGCGTCAATGAATAGAAACCGAAATACCGAAACAACCTCCATCTTTGAAGCGTTTTCAAAGAAATCTTTTCTTCATTTTTTGAAGCATGTTTTGGCTATAACTGGTAATCTACATTTCGAAATTTATATCAATACCAAACAATACAGCGAAAAACTTCCTATCATATTCGCTAATATTCGAGTTTGAATGACGATTAAAAATAAGCGGCAACTTTTTTTAATCCAAATTTAAACAGCATCAATGAATACAAAATATTTCGATCTCATCAATCAAACGTACTATTTCCCTCAAGAAGAATTTTCTTTAAACAAAGACAACCTTCAGTTTCACAACATCGATTTGATGAAATTGGTAGAACAATACGGAACACCATTAAAATTCACCTATTTACCGCAAATTTCCAACAACATCAAAAGAGCCAAAAACTGGTTCCGAAATGCGATGGAAAAAAACAAATACGAAGGTAAATACTACTATTGTTATTGCACGAAAAGCTCGCATTTTCAATACATCATGAATGAAGCGTTTAAAAACAACATTCATATTGAAACCTCTTCAGCCTTCGACATTAATATTGTGGAGAATTTACTCGAAGCAGGAAAAATCAATAAAAGCACGTACATCATTTGCAACGGTTTCAAACGCGACCAATACATCGAAAACATTGCACGACTCATCAACAACGGCCATAAGAACGCCATTCCAATTATTGATAATTACGAAGAACTCGATTTGCTACAAGCGGAAATCAAAGGGAAATTCAAAATCGGAATCCGAATCGCTGCCGAAGAAGAACCAAAATTTGAATTTTACACTTCTCGTTTAGGAATAGGATACAAAAACATTGTGGCGTTTTATAAAAAACAAATCCAAGAGAATAAGAACTTGGAGTTGAAGATGTTGCACTTTTTCATCAATACCGGAATCAACGATAATGCCTATTATTGGAACGAATTGGTCAAATGTATTAAAGTGTACATTCAACTGAAAAAAGAATGCCCAACACTCGATGGACTCAACATCGGCGGTGGTTTCCCAATCAAAAATTCCCTTGCGTTCGAATACGATTACCAATATATGATTGACGAAATCATCAATCAAATCAAAATTGCTTGCGATGAAGCGGAAGTCGATGTGCCTAACATTTTCACAGAATTCGGTTCATTTACCGTCGGCGAAAGCGGCGGCGCGATCTACCAAATTCTCTATCAAAAACAACAAAACGATAGAGAAAAATGGAATATGATCGACTCGTCTTTCATCACCACTTTGCCCGACACTTGGGCGATCAACAAGCGTTTCATTATGTTAGCGGTCAACCGTTGGAACGACCAATACGAGCGCGTACTTTTAGGCGGAATGACATGCGACAGCGACGACTATTACAACTCCGAGCAGAATATGAACGCGATTTACTTGCCAAAATACAACAAAGAAAAGCCTTTGTACATCGGATTTTTCAACACCGGAGCTTACCAAGAAACCATCGGCGGTTACGGCGGATTGCACCACTGCTTGATTCCACAACCCAAACACATCTTAATCGATCGCGACGAAAATGGTATTTTGGCGACCGAAGTTTTCTCTGAACAACAAACCTCAGAACAAGTATTAGAAATATTAGGATATAATAAAAAATAAATTATTTTTGAAGAAGAATTTTTAGGAGCTATTTCCTGCTGTGCGCTACTATCTTTTTTGCTTGTCACCCTGAGCGCAGTCGAAGGGCTTTTCTTCCGCAAAAAAGGATAACCGCTTCCATCAGGGCTAGGGCCCAGAAATTAAAAACAACATCACAATGAGTAAAGGACCTATTAGTCAATTTATCGAAAAACATTACCTGCATTTCAATTCTGCCGCTCTAGTCGATGCCGCAAAAGGCTACGAACAACAACTTGCCAATGGCGCCAAAATGATGGTGACTTTAGCAGGTGCGATGAGTACCGCAGAAATTGGAAAAATATTCGCCGAATTTATTAGAAAAGATAAAGTGCAAATCATCTCTTGTACCGGCGCTAATTTAGAAGAAGATATTATGAACTTGGTAGCGCATTCTCATTACGAACGCGTACCGCACTATCGTGATTTAACACCACAAGAAGAATGGGATTTGTTAGAACGAGGATTGAACAGAGTTACCGATACTTGTATTCCAGAACATGAAGCATTCCGTCGTTTGCAAAAACACATTTACAAAATCTGGAAAGATGCTGACGATAAAGGAGAACGTTATTTTCCCCACGAATTCATGTACAAAATGCTCTTGTCTGGCGTGCTAGAAGAATATTACGAAATAGATTTAAAAGACAGCTGGATGTATGCCGCTGCTGAAAAGAATTTGCCTATTATTGTACCAGGTTGGGAAGACAGCACCATGGGAAATATTTTCGCTTCCTATGTGATCAAAGGCGATTTGAAAGCTTCGACCATGAAGTCTGGAATTGAATACATGACGTTCCTTGCAGATTGGTATCCAAAGAATAGCAAGAATGGCGTTGGTTTCTTCCAAATTGGTGGTGGAATTGCTGGAGATTTTCCGATTTGCGTGGTGCCAATGTTATACCAAGATATGGAAATGCATGACGTTCCGTTTTGGAGTTATTTCTGTCAAATTTCAGATTCAACAACCAGTTATGGTTCTTATTCTGGCGCTGTGCCCAACGAAAAAATTACTTGGGGAAAATTGGATATCAAAACCCCTAAATTTATTATCGAATCAGACGCAACCATTGTTGCTCCTCTAATTTTTGCTTACCTACTTGATTTATAATATACTATGAGAAGAATTATTGTTGATTACTCTAAACTGACTAATGAAATTTTGACACTTTTGGTCGAAAAATTTCCTGACGGATATGATGACTCTAACATTATCCGATTTAGAAATGCCCATAACGAATTGATCGAAGCGGTTGAAGTACGCACGGAAGACACTATTTACTTGGTGAAAGTGAGTACAAAACTAGCGAGCAGATTAGAAAAATTTGATGAAGACGACATCGATGATATTGTAGAACCAATCGATGTGATCAAATCTATCGACCTAGATGAAGATGCACCATCAGAAGATGAAGATGAAGAAGAAGTTGATGTAACTAAAGATCCTGGCGGATCAGATGACGGAGATGATGACGATGATGACGACGACGATTTTGAAGATATTCCAGACGAAGAAGACGAAGACGAAGATTAATAATAGAAAAGGAACTCAAATGAGTTCCTTTTTTTATAGATAACGTTCTTCAAAAACCCTTTGATGGTGATTTTGATGGCCTATAATTACAAAACCCAACGCACGTACAGACATTGGTTTGTTGGAAGCTATTCCACTTCGCAGTAATTCTTCCTCCGAAAAAGTCTTAAAAAGTGATAAAGTAGCTTGACGAACAACAGCCAATTCAGTCAACAAATCTTGTATGCTTCTTCGATTGGCGTTGGCTTCAATAACGTATTCATCTTCATCAAAACTGGCTAAAGCGGTTTGGTCATTTCTAGAAAATCGCAACGCCCGGTAAGCAAAAATTCGTTCTGCATCAATCAGATGCTGCAGTATGTCCTTGATGGTCCATTTGCCTTCGGCGTAGCGGTAATCGAATTTATCCATCGGAATGTTTTGAACAAACTTAATTAAGCGATGCACGGAGATTTCGAGTTCTTCAATCAAGGAATATTCACTAGAAACTTGACTGATATAATTGCCAAAATAAGGCGGATATTCTTCGGGTTGCAATTGATTTGTTTTCATAAATATTGTTTAAGCTGAGTTTCTACTCGCATTTGTATTTCCAAATAACGAACGAGTGACCAATTTCTGATACACTTGAATTAATTTCTCATCAGGTTTAGCCTCTTGTCTCAACTGATGAATACGCGATAAGGCATATTGTTGCACTGTTAACAAGGGTTTCACGATATTTTCACGCACGGCAATCGACGCTTTGCCATCGGGATAATTTTCCATCAACTCTTGATGTCCAGCAATCTTCAACAATAATCGTTTGGTTTCTAAAAATTCGTTGTAAATAATCAGCCAGAATTCACCAAATTGAGGATCGTCTTTCATATAAGCAGTCAACGGAAAGAAAGACTTGGCCAAAGACATCATACTATTTTCTAGAAGCGTTTTAAAGAATAAAGACGAATCATACAAATGTTGAACTTTCTCCCACTGATTGGAATCTTCAAAATGTTTCAAAGCCGTTCCAACTCCAAAAAATCCGGGAACATTTTGCTTCAACTGGCTCCATGAACCTACAAATGGAATGGCTCTAAGTTCACTAAAATTAAGTGTTTCAGAGTTTTTCCGTTTCGCTGGACGACTTCCGATATTGGTTTTTGCGTAGTAATTTAAGGTACTCATTTGCTCCAAATAGGGAATAAACTTCGGATGCTTCTTGAAATTAGAATACTTTTCAAATCCGACAGCGGCTAATTCATCCAATATCAATTTTTGATCTTCGTTCAGTGAACTGTGATCCTCAGTAAATACTTGGTTTGTCGCACCAGCACTTAATAGATTTTCTAAGTTATATCGACAAGAATCCAAAGTCCCAAAATTCGAGCTAATGGTTTGTCCTTGCACAGTCACTTGAATTTCTTGATTCTCTATTGCTGAACCTAAAGAAGCGTAAAACTTGTGCGTCTTTCCTCCTCCTCTAGCCGGTGGACCGCCACGACCGTCAAAGAAAATTACTTTAATTCCATACTTTCTTGAGATGGTTGTAATTTGTTCTTTGGCTTTGTAGATACTCCAATTCGCCATCAAGTAGCCGCCGTCTTTCGTTCCGTCGGAGAAGCCAAGCATAACAGTTTGTAGATTTCCACGGCGATTCAAATGTGCTACGTATGCTGCGCAAGTATACAATTGCTCCATAATCTGCGCTGCATTTTGCAAGTCGTCAATCACTTCAAAAAGCGGAACAATATCAACAGTCGGTTGATCCCAATCACATTGTCGAATCAAAGCAAACGCTTGAATAACTTGCAGCGCACTATCGCAATTGCTGATGATATAGCGATTACAACCCAATTCACCATTTCTTTCCTGAATCGTCTTCATCGCATAAATGGAAGAAAGTGTCGCTTGCGTTAGTTCATCGGCAAAGTCAACTGGATCCAATTTCCCTTGCATTGCAGCAATAGTATTTAGTCTTTCTATGTCAGAACCCTGAATTGGAAGCTTCACTATTTCAGCGAAAACTTGCTCGTGAATTTTACTGTTTTGGCGAATATCCAAAGACGAAAAATGAAAACCAAAAAGCTTGACTTTGTTGATAAATTCGTTTAATTCATCTAAATATAAAGACTGGTGCTCTTGAATGATTAAAATTCTAATCTGCTCCAACTGTTGTTGAAGTTCCTCCAGTGTGATGTAAATCTCACCAACAGAATAAAAGACAGAACGATAAATTTTTGATTCGAGGTCAGCAATCAAGACATCTACTTTCGAAAAAGTAAGTTTTCTTTTTAGTTCTCTAAGGTCTCTATAATAACACTTTAAGATTGAAGTTCGCAAGCGATCCGCCACATTCAAAGTGATTTCTGTTGTGACAAATGGATTTCCATCTCGGTCGCCACCGGGCCAAAATCCCAAATCAAAAATGGAATTCTGAATACTTTCGTTGGCAAAAATATTCTTCTGAATATAACTCAATATTTCGCCGCTCGTTTCGTAGAAAACATTTTCAAGATACCAGGTCAAACTTACAGCTTCATCATATGGCGTAGGTTTTTGTTGTTTGATAAACGGCGTTTTCCCTAATTGGGAGAGTAGTTTTTTTATTTCGACTAAGTCATCAACGCGAATGGCCTCGGTGAGATCTGTAATGATTCCGAGAACCGCGCCAGGATAAAACTGCGTTGGATGTGCGGTCAAAACGGGGCGAACTTTGAATGATTCTAGAAACGATTTCAGTTCCTCTAACTTTCCTTTATCATCCGCATTTTCCTTGATATCACGCAACGAACCTTTCCCTTCCAAATTATTAACGACTGCAAAAGCGGCATCTTCGATGGCATCAAAAAGAACAATCTGCCTTTCAATATATTGAATAAATCGAAATAGCAAATCAATGCGATCCCACTCTGAACTATTATCTAAATACTTGGCACTAAAGAAATCAACAATCTGAATCGGAGTTTCGTGCTTTTTGAAACCCTTCTCGCAAACTTCTGAAAACAAAGGAAGTAAAACGCCCGTATTATCAATAGAAGCAAATGGTAAAGTCAAAAACACACTGTTATACACTTGGTATTTTGACAATACATGTTGATTAAAGCGTTCGATTTTAGGAAGTGTGTACATTCAAGTATCGATTTAAAAATAAAAAACCCCAAGCGTCAACTTGAGGTTCCATTATATATAATGTGTTCAAGTTGCTTACATATTCTTGAAAATCGTATGCATCAAACGTTTTTTATCGTTGATACTTTCTTCTAACGAAATCATCGTTTCTGTTCTGTAAACACCTTCAATATCGTCAATCATAAAGATAACTTCTTTGGCATGTTTGGTATCTTTTGCTCTAATTTTACAGAAAATGTTGAATTTACCTGTTGTTACAGAAGCAACTGTGATATATGGAATCTCATTAATGCGCTCTAAAACAAATTTTGTTTGAGAAGTATTGTTCAAGAATACACCAATATAGGCAATAAATGAATAGCCCAATTTGTCATAATCTAAAACCAATGATGAACCCATGATAATTCCAGCATCTTCCATTTTCTTCACTCTGACGTGAACGGTTCCAGCAGATATTAATAATTTTTTTGCAATATCAGTGAATGGAATTCTAGTGTTGTCAATCAACATGTCTAAAATCTGATGATCCACTTCATCTAATCGAAACTTACTCATAACTATAAAATTGTTTGTTTTTGTTTTTCGCTACAATTTAAAAAAACTTACTGAACAATCTGCTATAAAATTCTAAAAAAATTAATTTAATGGTACACCATTAACAATTTTGATATTTTTTCCTAAACAAAAGTCAGCTTTTGCATTTAATTTCGGAATATTATCTTCTCCATCTGAGTATTCGGCATCTTTTGCGTCGTACGCTACATGGCCAAAATAAGATTCCAAACTTCCTATTTCACTAAAATAAGCAGTAAATGAAATCTGATTGTCAAATAACTCCTCCTTAAATTGAATGGCAAAATTCGTACTTTTTACAATACCATCATAATTTATTTTGACATTTTTATAAACAATATCGTAAAAAACGACTTTATTTTGAGGAATTCTCAAGTAATCTTCAATTTCGTTATTAACTATAACGTTTTCGTAAATATGCAACAATCCTGAAATTAAAGCTAAAAAAACAAACTTTCTAGTTTTCTCTCTTTGATAATCTCCAGGAAAATGTCCTGCTTCAAAAAGTATGGTTGGCACACCCAATGACTGAAACGTGTCGCCAACACAATTCAAATTGAAGGCATCATCAAATCGCCCGACTTGACTTGGAATTAACTTTTGTAAGGTCGCATTCATTGCCACTATCACGTCAACTGCTTTTGTTCGCGTGGCATTATACGAGCATTCTTCGTTGTACGAAGGCGCCAAAAAGGAAACCGTAGCAGGATTTCCAGTTGATCCAGCACCAAAAATAGTTCGTTGATCATGCAAATTGTAACAGTAATCTGGCTGAAACGCATCAAAAGCTTTTCGCAATATTTGGCTTTCAGGTTGTGACAGATTTTGGGCATCTCGATTCAAATCGATACCATTCGCATTCTCCCTAGTGTAGGCTGTTGCACCATCTGGGTTTAACATCGGAAAACACAATAAAGTAAAATGATCCAGTAACTTTTGTGCATCTTCAGTTCCGCCATGTAGAAATAATAGTAAATCTAATAGCGCTTTTGTAGTGGTACTTTCATTACCATGCATTTGCGACCACAACAGGATTTTGGTTTTCCCAGTTCCAATTTCAAAGGAATAAATTGGTTTCTCTAAAACAGAATATCCTTCAATGTTCAACTGTTGATTGGTATTCCATTGCATCAAAATGGGTTCAATGGTTTCTAGTGTCACGTAGCGTCCTGATACACTTTCCACTTTATATTCTTCGATGATTTGCTCGAGGTTCATACTATTTGTTTTAAAAAATTCTAATTTGAAGAATCCAAAGTCTTATATTCGAAACTCTTTTCTGGTACTTTTCCTTTTACATTATCAAAATGCGGCATAAGCAGTTCCAGATCTTCTTCTAGATTTCCAGTTGGAAAAAACGGCTGCCCGATTTGCACTTCTTTTTGTCCAAAATTAAATGCAACTGGAATAATCGGAACTTTTGCTTTGAGTGCAATGTAATAAAACCCAGATTTCAATTCAGTCACCTTTTTCCTTGTGCCTTCTGGTGAAATGGCCAACCTAAAAACGTCTTTCTTCTCAAAAATCGCAGCGATAGAATCTACTTTATTTAAACCGCCTGTGCGATCTAGAGGCGCGCCGCCCATCCATCTGAAATACCAACCCAAAGGAAAACGAAACAGTTCTTTCTTTCCGACGAAATTCATTTCTAAACCCGTAATTCCACGTGTAAAAAGTCCCAAAAAAAAATCGTGCCAACTCGTATGTGGAATAACCATCAGTACACACTTCCTTATTCCCGGATCTAATTCTCCAGTAATTTTCCACCCCATCAATCGACAGAAAATAAAGTTATACAGCCATTTCTTCATCGTAAACTATTTCTGTAAAATTAACATTAATCTCCTATTTTTGAAGAAAATAATTTCCATGATTCGCAGACTTCTCAGTTATCTCATTCCAATCAATGTTTATCAGAAGAATTCTGCAATTAGTCAATCGATTGAAGTGAATTGGAACAACGGTGAATTGGTACTTGATTCCAAAAACACCAACTATTCCTACGGCAGCCTTCAACGTATTTTACGGATCGGATTAAAAAAAATTGGTTTCAAGACGATTCAATCTATGGAATCGATTGTTGTTCTCGGCGTTGGTGGCGGCAGTGTGATCAAAACACTTGTTGACGAAGTGAAATTTGAAGGAAAAATCACTGGTGTCGAAATAGATCAAGAGGTCATTCAAATTGCCAATGACTATTTTAAATTGGACAAGATTTCTAATCTATCAATCGTCATTGATGATGCATTTGAATTCGTTCTAAAAACAAAAGATACCTATGATTTGATTATTATCGATGTTTTTGAAGATACCAAAATGCCCAATTTTCTTTATGAAAAATTCTTCATGAATCGAATCGGAGAGCTCTTGAACAACAAAGGCTTTATCCTGTTCAACACGATGCTTCTTGATGAAAAACAGAACCTCAGAAATCTGCAATATCTAAAAAATTTTAATACAGAAACCTATTCGACTTATGCCATCCCGCGTGTGGAAAGACATAATGAATTAATTATCGTACAAAAGAACATTAAATAATAGGAATGGTCAACTTTGCTTCTATAGCTTCATTCATGAAAAATAAGACTACGATTTCCATTCTTACCGCGGTCTTTGTACTGGTCGCTTTTACGCCCATTAAAGAAAGTAATACCATCAAAGCGGCAATAAAAATGCAAGATTTTGTGATTGAAATTTCAACGTATGCCCGAGCCATCAATCCTAATTTCATCATTATTCCGCAAAACGGAGCAGAATTACCGTTTGAAAAATTAGACACCAATGGCAAATTCAAAGCTACTTATATGGATGCCATTGATGGCATCGCAGTAGAAGATTTGTTTTACCACGGAAAACCAAAAGTCGATAATTACCGTCTGCAATTGCTCAGAAAAATCCAACAAGAAAAGAAAGTCTTGGTCTCGGATTTTATTACCCAAGATGAAGCGATTGCAACCGTAAAAACGCAGAGCACAAAAGAAGAATTCCTGCTCTTCCCAAGAACAAAAACCAATATGCATTACCGCGAGATTCCAGATGTGGTGCCCAACGAGAATGCGAATGACGTTTTAAAATTGAGCGACGCCAAAAACTATTTGTATCTCATCAATCCTGCGGATATTAGAACTAAAAGAGCTTTTATAAAAGCTGTTGCTGATACGAATTTCGACCTAGTCGCTATCGACTTATTTTTCAATGGCGAACCGCTTACTGCCAACGATGTTGCGCAAATGAAAACGAAAGCCAACGGAGGAAAGCGGCTCCTTCTTTCGTATGTTAATATTGGAGCTGCAGAAAACTGGCGATATTATTGGAATCGCAATTGGAAACTCAATAATCCCACTTGGTTGAAAAAGAAGTATGCTGGTTATGCCGATGAAATTTATGTGCAATTCTGGCACGAGGACTGGAAGAAAATTATCTATGGAAATCCCGAATCGTACGTCAAGAAGATTGCAGACGCTGGTTTCGACGGCGCTTTTTTAGATAATGTTGAAGCTTATTATTTCTTGTACAATAAGTAAAATATCCTTTGTTACTCATCAAATTTATTGTACTTTTAAGTGCCACCAAATCGTGTTGATTGCGAACCTAATTCAAACACAACATGCCAAAACCAAAACAATCCATCTTAGCGAAACTCCTAATCGGAAACGTGTCACGCTTGCCGAATGCGAAGTATAATCCAATTCAGAAACGTATTCTGAACATCAAATCCATTTGGAACAACGATCACCAAGATGACAACGGAATCGAAAAAATTATACGTTTGCTACTGTCGTTTTCTCAAATGCTTTTTCCAGGAATTTACATCAAGTACCTAGCGTCCAAAATCGGGAATCAATATGAAGATTTGGCGCTTGATTTATACATATTATTAAAGGTAACTTTTCCCTTTCTAATGATTTTGTATGATTGGCATCAGTTTCATTTTCTGATCTGGATTTTGATTTATTTCTTATTAGAAACCATATTGTACATTCCTACATTGATTTTCGCCTCCGATTTGTTTTCAAGACCGCGATCTTACAAGCGTTCGATGTTGTTGCTGTTCTTTAATTATTTGGAAATTGTCTTGGCATACGCCGTTTTATACTCTTGTGGCAATAATCTCAACAAGCCTTTTCTGCATTGGTTTGACGCAGTATATTTTAGCATCATCACGTCGTCATCTATCGGTTATGGCGATTTCTATCCAGTGACTACTTACGGCAAATTCCTCGTCAGCACGCAAGCCTTGTTGTTTTTGTTCTTCGTCGTTTTGTTTTTGAATTTTTTCTCCACGCAAATCAAAAGTAAAGGCTATTTTGACCACGAAAACAAAGAATAAACTTTGCTTCTTTGCGAGAGTTAGTTAATTTTGGCGCAAAGAAGCAAATAAATATTTAAAGTAATTTTTTGGCGCGCTCCAAATCTTCCGGAGTATCAATGCCAATGCTAACGTGAGTAGTTTCGACCATTTTGATCCGTTTGCCAAATTCTAAATAACGCAATTGCTCCAGTTTTTCCGAAGCTTCCAGCGATTTCATTGGCAAATGATAGAAATCGATCAACGCCTGTTTTCGAAAAGCATAAATGCCAATGTGTTGAAAATACCGAACACCAACATTTCTTTCTCGTGGATAAGGAATTACCGACCGTGAAAAGTACAACGCCATCCCATTTTGATCCACCACAACTTTGACGTTATTCGGATTATTGATGTCATTTTCGTCTGTAATTTCACGCATCAAAGAAGCCAAATCAATCTTTCCTTCACCATCATTTCTAAAAACATCAATCACTTTCGACAGCGAATCTCGATCGATAAAAGGTTCATCGCCTTGCACATTCACGACAATATCCACGTCCAAATTTTCAACTGCTTCTGCAATTCGATCGCTTCCCGATTCGTGTTCTTTAATACTTCTGATGGCTTTTCCGCCTTGCGCAACAATCTCATCAAAAATCAAATCCGAATCCGTCACGACAAACACTTCATCAAATAGTTTTGTGTTTACTGCCGCTTCGTAAGTCCTAGTAATCACCGTTTTGCCTCCTAAATCCTGCATCAATTTCGCAGGAAATCGGGTTGAAGCGTAACGAGCGGGAATAACAGCGATGATTTTCATTTTGGAGTTTCTGAGTTTCTGAGTTTCTGAGTTTGAAGTCGCTAAGTTAGTGAGTTTTTTTTATTTTGGAAGCTGTTTCCTGCTATCCGCTTTATCTTTTTTGCTTGTCACCCCGAGCGCAGTCGAGGGGATTTTCTTCGCAAAAAAGGATGCCGCTCCTATCAGGGCTATGGTTTTCCGTATACCCAGACGAACTCAGTACCTCAGTAACTCAGCCAGTCAGTCACTTAGTATCTCAGTTACTCTTCTAAAAAATGCTCATCCTTAAAGCCAATCAAATACAATTTATCTTTCGCTCTTGTAATCGCAGTATATAACCATCGAATGTATTCTCTATCGATGCCGTCTGGTAAGTAAGGTTGCTCAATAAACACAGTATTCCATTGTCCTCCTTGCGATTTGTGACAGGTGATTGCATAGGAAAATTTGACTTGCAACGCGTTAAAGTATTCGTTCTCCTTCACTTTTTGAAACTTCTTATACTTGGTTTCGCCTTCGTAATCTTGCATCACTTCTTGGTACAATCGATTCGCATCGTCATACGAAAGCGACGGCGATTCGCTGGTAATCGTGTCCATCAACAACACTGTTTCAAAAGGCTTCTGGTTCGGATAATCGACCATTCTGATTTTGACATTCGCGAACTTAAAACCATACAATTCTTTGATGTTGAAAATCTGCAACACCTCAATAATGTCACCATTGGCAATAAATCCAGCTTCATCGGATTCTTTCAACCAAAAATAATTGTTCTTCACAACCATCAAATAATCCCCGGTCGAGAGTTCACTTTCCTTATCCAGAATCTTTGTTCGAATTTGTTGGTTGTATTGGTTGGCGCGTTTGTTCGAGCGCACGATAAATGCCGTGTCTTCAATGCTGTAATTGCTGTACGCCGAATTAATAGCATCTTGAATATCATAGCCATCTGTCAATCGAATAATATCGGCAAAGTCTTTCAACTGAAATTGAAAAGTATCGAAAAAATCGTCTTTCAACAACTCGCGAAGTTCCGTGGCATTATACAAAATTCCAGAATTTTCCTCTTGACGCATGACTTCATCGAGCTCGATGTGTTTGATTTCTTTATTATAGTTCAATCCCAACGAATCAATATCTAGCGCAGGCGAAATAGACAAATTGACTGGTGGCAACTGAGCAGTATCACCCAGCAAAATCATTTTGCAATTGACGCCAGCGTACACATAAGAAATCAATTCATCCAACAGGGAACCATTATCATACAATTTACTTTCCTGATTCACATCTGAAATCATTGACGCTTCATCGACGATAAAAATCGTGTCTTTGTGTTTGTTGGGTTGCAAGCTAAAACTCACGCCGCCTCCACTACTCTTTTTTGGAAAATAGATTTTTTTATGTATCGTAAAAGCTGGTTTTTGAGAATAATTAGCAATGACTTTTGCTGCGCGACCTGTGGGCGCTAAAAGCACATATTTCTTTTGAATTTCCGCAAGATGATTGACAATCGTTGCAATAACCGTAGTCTTCCCTGTTCCCGCGTAGCCTTTTAAGACAAAGATTTCGTCTTTGCGATAATTGGTAATGAATTCCGCAATTTGTTGAAAGAATATATCCTGTTTTTCAGTAGGTTGAAATGGAAAGTTTCGGGTTAGAATGCTGTAGAAATTATGGGAACTCATTGGGATTTTTTCTTACCGCAAAGTACGCAAAGTTTTTCGCAAAGTTCGCAAAGTTTATAAACAGAAAATTGTAAGTTTGTCACGTTCAAATTATTTGGATACGAGTTAAGAAAAATAGCTTTATGTTAGTCAATGCTGCCAACATCACGGATAAGAAATACCAAAAACTGACCATTCAAGTGTCTTTGAATGGCATGTCGTTTTGTACTGCTGACACCTTGAATCATAAAGTTTTAGCTGTTGATCATATCGATTTTGACACTGCAAATTCTAATTTCAAGATTGAAGATACTATCACGCAAATCCTCAATGACAACCCAGTTTTTAAGGAGCGCTATGACGAAGTTGCAGTCTTGTACGACAATCACTTATCGACCTTTGTTCCGGAACCACTTTTTGATGAAAGTTATTTGGGAAGTTATTTGCAATACAACACAAAAGTCTACGAAAATGATTTTTTTGATTTTGATACGTTAACCATTGCGCCTATTCACAACGTATTTGTTCCTTACGTGAACATCAATAATATTTTTATTGATCATTTCGGGACTTTTACTTACAAGCATGTTTCGACAGTTTTAGTTTCTCGTTTGTTGGAGCGCTCGAAGAACATTGATGATAAGAAGATGTTTGTTCATATGGCGTCTGGTCATTTTGAAATTGTTGTTGTACAAAATCAACACTTATTACTTTACAACACCTTTGAATATAAAACGCCTGAAGATTTAATTTACTATTTGCTTTTTACCGCAGAACAATTGAATCTGAATCCAGAGGTTTTCAAACTAGAATTTCTAGGAAACATTGCTGAAGAAGATGCTTATTTTAAGATTGCGTTCAAGTACATTAGAAATGTTAGCCTGCTAGACGTCAAAGATTTACAAGAAAATAATTCGCTTTCTACTTCAGAAAATTTGAAGCATTTTATCCTCTTACAATCGTGAGAATTATATCCGGTAAATTCAAAGGAAGAAGAATTTCTCCACCCAAAAACCTTCCTGTTCGTCCAACGACCGATATGAGTAAAGAGGCGTTGTTTAACGTCTTGAACAATCATTTTCATTTTGAAGATTTAAAAGTCCTCGACCTATTTTCCGGAACAGGAAACATCAGCTATGAGTTTGCTTCTCGCGGAAGTAAGAACATTACGAGTGTCGATGGCGATTTCGGTTGCGTGAAGTTTATTAAGCAAACTGCCGCTGAATTCGATTTTAATATTGCCGCTATCAAAAGCGATGTGATGCAATATATCAAACGCTGCAACTCTAAATACGACATTGTGTTTGCCGATCCGCCGTACGCCTTAGATCAGAAATCTTTTGATGCGATTGTGCTCGCCGTCTTTGAAAGCGAATTGCTAGAAACCGAAGGCATGATGATTATTGAACATTCCAAATACACCAAACTTGATCACTTGATGCACTTCTCGTTTAAGAAAAGTTATGGTGGTTCGATTTTTAGTTTTTTTGAGATGAATTCTGGGGAAGATGAATAGACTTTAGGACTATAAGATTGGAAGACTGTAAGACTATAGGACTGTAAGACTATAAGATTGCAAGATTTTGGGAATTGCGTCTATTGAAATCCGCAGCCCTAGCCCTGATAATTTGATATTAAGAGGAGGAAGCCCAGTGGGCTTCAGGTATAAGGCCAAGAGTTGAATGTATCTAATAACCTGAAAATGTTACGAACTGCCCTAGCCCTGATAGCAGCGAAAAGCCCGCAGCGCAGCGAGGACTTGCAGCGTATAGCAGGTTCCCGGCTCCCAAAAAAACTCAGAAACTCAGCAACTCAGCAACTCAGTCACTCAGCAACTCAGTCACTCAGCAACTAAAAAAAAGCAGACCTATAAGCCGGATTCTGTACCCACAAAGTGAGTCCTTATCATTTATCTAGACCAACAATTACTCATTGGTTCGAGCTTCCTACCCTTCGACAACGGGCGAGAAACCCTTAAATGCCGATATACTTGGAATTTCACCGCATAGAGTTTACCTGGTTTCACTACAGCCGAACTGTACCTGCTTTCTGTTGCACTGGTCCTCGCCTCACGACGGACGGGCGTTACCCGCTATGCTTCTCTATGGTGTCCGGACTTTCCTCCCTTCTTACGAACGGCGATAAGGCGGTCTGCGGCGCAAAAGTAGGGAATTAGGAATTAGGAATTACGAATTAGGAATTACGAATTACGATTTTCAATTCGATTAGGAGCTAATCCTGCTCTACGCTCCTATCTTTTGCCGCGAACGCCGCGGCAAAAGGATAACCGCTACGATCAGGGCTAGGGAATTCACTTGAGCAGTAACACTTTGCGAACCTTGCGAAGCCTATGCGTCCATTGCGGTTAAATTTGTGAAAAACTTTTCCCCAAAACCAACAAATAACCAAATCAACCAACCAACAAAAAACTTATATTTGTTCACCAATAAAAAAACATGGAACAATTTGTAGTATCGGCGCGCAAATACCGTCCGCAAACATTCAAGGATGTTGTCGGGCAACAAGCCATTACCAACACTTTGCTCAATGCCATCGAAACCAATCATTTGGCTTCGGCGCTTTTGTTTACTGGTCCACGTGGTGTCGGAAAAACCACTTGCGCTCGAATTCTAGCTCGTAAAATCAATCAACCTGGCTATGACGATCCGAATGAGGATTTTGCTTTTAATGTGTTTGAGCTCGACGCTGCTTCCAACAATTCTGTAGACGACATTCGAAACTTGATCGATCAAGTTCGGATTCCACCACAAACCGGACAATATAAAGTATATATTATTGACGAGGTGCATATGTTGTCTTCCGCGGCGTTCAATGCTTTTCTAAAAACATTGGAAGAACCACCGAAGCACGCGATTTTCATTTTAGCGACAACTGAAAAACACAAAATTATTCCAACGATTTTATCGCGTTGTCAGATTTTCGATTTCAAGAGAATCACCGTCAAAGATGCTAAAGACCATTTGGCTGAAGTGGCGCAAAGTCAAGGAGTTTCCTTTGAAGATGACGCCTTACATATTATTGCGCAAAAAGCCGATGGAGCGATGCGTGATGCGCTTTCTATTTTTGATCGTGTGGTTTCTTATTGTGGAAACAATTTGACCAGACAAGCCGTGACCGAAAATCTAAACGTTTTAGATTATGAAACGTACATCAACGTGACCGATTTGATTCTAGAGAACAGGATTCCAGATTTATTGATGGCCTACAATGATATTCTTGCAAAAGGTTTCGATGGACACCATTTTATTGCAGGTTTGGCCTCGCATTTTAGAGATTTGTTGGTGAGTAAAACGCCGGCAACCTTATCGTTGTTAGAAATGGGCGAACAAGCACAACAGCTTTATGCAAGACAATCTCAAAAAGCACCGCAAGATTTCTTATTGAAAGGAATTGATTTGGCGAATGATTGTGATTTAAAATTCAAAACTTCTCAAAACCAACGCTTGTTGGTTGAACTTTGCTTGATGCAATTAGCCTCCATCACTTTCGATGGAGAAAAAAAAAAGTTGACGGATTCATAATTCCACCTAAATTTTTCTACGGTCGCGTTTTAGAACTGGCTGTCGAGTCTCCAGAAATTATTGAAATTGTAAACGAAGTATTGCCTGAAATTAAAAAATCAGAGGACGATATTCCAGAACCTTCTGCGATTGCACCAACGGTTGAAAAACCAATCGCGCAGGAAGTACCTATTGCTCCGTTGGGGGGAGAAGAAAAGAAAGTATCGGCATTTTCACTCGCCAGTATCAGAGCGAAAAAAGAACAGCAAGAATCATCCAAAGGCAACTTGCAAGAAGCCATTCATTTGCCAACCGAAGCATTTACCGAAACTGATATGCTTTTGCATTGGACCAAATACGCAGAGAAATTGGGGGAAAAAGGTTCGAGAATAATGCAATCGATATTATTAATGAATGACCCAACTTTAGATGGGACAAAAATTACAATTGAACTTCCTAACCAAGGATCAAAGCTTGATTTTGAATCAGAAAAAAATGCATTGTTGGGCTATTTGAAGGGACATTTGCACAATCATGATATTACGATTGAAGTTATTGTCAACGAAAGTGTGGAGAACAAGTTTGCTTTTACGGCGCAGGATAAGTTCAATCGATTAAACGAACTGAATCCGAGTTTAGATTTACTTCGAAAAACTTTTGATTTGGATATTTAATCAATTGGATCGAATAACTTTTCAATTCGTTTGTCTGGAATCATCCACATTAACGCGACAATCACATAACAAGTTGCGGCAATCCACTGGTTGTAAAAAGAAAAACCAATTCCAATAATATAACAAACTAGCGAAGCATATCCTTTAAAATCTTTGCCAATCGCTTGCTTTAACTTCGAATTCTGACCTTGACTTTTGATGATGATGAATTGCAATAACCAATAGGCAAAGCCTGCCATTAATAGTATAAATCCGAAAGTCCCATCGTCATACACGCAAAATTATTTTCTCCTGTCCAACGTGTGGCAAGCGGAACCAGCGACAACCAAAACAGTAAATGTAAATTCGCCCACAGGATTTTTCCGTTGACGCGATTGACGCTATGAATTAAATGGTGGTGGTTATTCCAGTAAATTCCGATATAAATAAAACTCAAAAGATAACTCAACAGCACAGGAAAAACTTGTACAAGCGTATTCCAATTCGCGGCGCCAGGAAGTTTAATTTCAAGTACCATGATGGTAATGATAATTGCTAAAACGCCGTCACTAAATGCTTCGAGTCGATTTTTATTCATAACCGATTAGATCTTATTATAGTACATGGCTTTAATGATTCCGTCGGAAAGCCCTATTTTCGGCACATAAATATGCTTCGCGCCAGACCACTTCATGGCATTTAGATAGATTTTTGTCGCTAGCACTATGACGTCGGCGCGATCTGGATTCAAATCTAGTTCAGAAACGCGTTGCTCGTAGGAAAGTGAATTTAGGAAATTAAATCTTTTATTCAGATAAGTATAAGTCAAAGGTTTGTCTTGTTGTTTCCCGGACATTTTGAACAATTTATTGATATTTCCACCTGAACCAATTAAAATCACATTATCAAAATCTATGGTGTGCGACTTAATCCAATGTTCAATTTCGTGCCAAACGACATCATTGACCATTTCATTCAAGAGTCGAACGGTTCCGATTTTGAATGATTTAGACGCTATCATTTCATTGTTAGAAAACAGGGAAAACTCTGTGCTACCGCCGCCAACATCTACATACAAATAGTTATTTTCGGTTTGCAGCAAATGATGTAAATCGGTTGAAGCGATAATGGCTGCTTCCGTTTTTCCATCAATAATTTTGATTTCAATACCTGATTTTTCTTTGATAATGCGAATGACTTCAGCGCTATTCGTGGCTTCACGCATGGCTGAAGTGGCGACAGCTCGGTATTTTTCGACTTTATGTACTTTCATTAAAAGTTGATAAGCCTTCATCGCATCGACCATTCTATCAATATTTTCATCGGAAATATCTCCAACAGTAAAGGAATCTTGCCCCAATCGAATTGGCAAACGAACTAAAGCATTCTTGCTAAAATGTGTAGGCATTCCTTCTTCTTCTATGATATTGGCTACCAATAATCGCATTGCGTTGGAACCAATATCTATAGCAGCGTATTTTTTTATGGAGATCATTTACAAATTGGGATTTTGGATTTGTAGTTCATCTGCGGAAACTAAATATCTATTCTTATAGTAATTGTAGGTTTCCAATTGCGCTCTAAACACTGGATCAGTGCCTCGGACACGATATTTGTTATCCAATTTATCCGAATGATAGCGTGCTTTTACATTTCCTTTCCAGCCCGTGTTAAAAGCATCTATCAGTTCTTTTTTGATATCTGCATCAATAATGGGACAAGTTACTTCGACGCGAGCATCGATGTTTCTAGTCATGAAATCCGCAGAAGAAATAAATACATCAGGATCGCCATTATTGGCAAAAATAAATACTCGAGCGTGCTCTAAATAATTATCGACAATGCTGATTGCCTCGATATTTTCGCTCATGCCTTTTACGCCGGGAATCAAGGAACAAATGCCACGAACCAGTAATTGAATCTTCACTCCTGCTCGACTCGCATCATACAATTTATCGATCATATCGAAATCTGACAAGCTATTCATTTTCAGTTTAATGTACGCTTCGTTACCAATGATGGCATTGTTTATTTCGCGGTCGATTAATTTATAAAAGCGAGAACGCGTGTAATGTGGAGAAACGATGAGATGTTTATAGCGATAAACTCTAAAATTGACATCGAAGAAATCAAAGACTTTATTGATGTCTTTTAGAATTTGATCATGACAAGTAAATAAGGTGACATCGGTATAAATTTTGGCAGTCGATTCGTTGAAATTTCCGGTAGAAACCAATCCGTAGCGTTTTAGCTTTCCGTCTTGAATGCGTTCGATGACACAAATTTTGCTATGGACTTTCAATCCTTTGATTCCAAAAATCAGATTGATTCCTTCCGTTTGCATTTGTTCTGCGTAGGAAATATTGCTGGCTTCGTCAAATCGCGCTTGTAACTCTATCTGAACGGTAACTTTTTTTCCGTTCTTCGCTGCATTGATCAATGAACTGATGATTTGAGAATTCTTTGCCAGACGATATAAGGTGATTTTGATGGAGGTTACTTTCGGGTCGAGTGCCGCTTCTCTTAAGAATTTAATCACATACGAAAAGGACTGATAAGGCGCATTGATGAGATAATCTTTCTTCGAAATTTTCTCTAAAATACTACCTTCCAAACTTAGATCGCAAACTGGCAAAGGTTCATTGGTCTTGTACAACAAATCAAATCTGCCCAAATTCGGGAAACTCATATAGTCGCGTCGGTTGTGGTATCGACCTCCTGGAATCACGCTATCTGTTTCGTGAATATGCATTTTGGAGATGAAGAACTTCAGGGTATCTTTACTAATCTCTTTATCATAGACAAAGCGAACCGGCTCTCCAATTCGACGATCTTTGACACTCGTAGCAATCTTCTCCATCATGCTTTTACTCATGTCACTGTCAATCTCAAGTTGCGCATCTCTGGTAATTTTGATCATGTTGGCAGAAATGCTTTCATAGTCAAAAATGCTGAAAATGCTATGCAAGTTGTGTCTAATGACATCATCCAATAAGATGATATAGCTTTTTCCATCTTTTGGTGGAAGCACGACAAATCGGTTGATTGTTTTAGGAATTTCGATGACCGCGTAGGTAATTTCTTGTTTTGGTTTTACCAAATTAAGTATA
>CANHEA010000004.1 GCA_947459635.1 Flavobacteriaceae bacterium
GCGAATGTTGCTCTGATTTAAAACCATAATTAAAACAATTATCATGGCAGATTTATTAAAATTCGTACAAGACGAATTAGTAACAAGAAAAGATTTCCCTGAATTCGGAGCTGGAGATACTATCACAGTGTTCTACGAAATTAAAGAGGGTGAAAAAACAAGAACTCAGTTTTTTAAAGGAGTAGTAATTCAAAGAAGAGGTTCTGGAGCTACAGAAACTTTCACGATTCGTAAAATGTCAGGTGCTATTGGAGTGGAGCGTATCTTCCCAGTAAATTTACCTGCGTTGCAAAAAATCGAAATCAACAAAAAAGGTCACGTTCGTAGAGCTCGTATTTTCTACTTTAGAGAACTTACTGGTAAAAAAGCGAAAATTAGAGATAAAAGAAGATAATTACTTCTTGAAGTTTGTAAAAAGTCCCAATATGATGTTGGGACTTTTTTTTTGGCAATTTGGACTAGCTGAATTTGTGATTTTCTCAAAATAGACTGCTTAGATTATCATATTCGCAAATCAATAAAATCCGAGTATGTTGTAAATCACTATGAACTTGATTTTATTATATTTGCTTCCACAAAATTTACGAATACAAAAAATGCAATCTTATGGCAAAAATTAAAGTAGCCAATCCAGTGGTTGAATTGGATGGTGACGAAATGACTCGAATTATTTGGACATTTATCAAAGAAAAATTAATCCTTCCTTACTTAGATTTAGACATTAAATACTATGATTTGGGAATTGAAAGTCGTGAAGCAACCAAAGATCAAATTACCATTGATTCTGCAGAAGCCATAAAGAAATATAACGTTGGTATCAAATGCGCAACTATCACACCAGATGAAGAGCGTGTTAAAGAATTCAATCTTTCTAAAATGTGGAAGTCACCCAACGGCACCATCAGAAACATTGTGGGCGGAACGGTTTTCCGTGAGCCAATTATCATGAGTAACGTCCCACGTTATGTGCAAGGTTGGACCAAACCAATAGTTATTGGTCGACATGCTTTTGGTGATCAATATAAAGCGACTGATACCGTAATAAAAGGAAAAGGCAAACTTACCATGAGCTTTACTAATGAAGCTGGAGAAACACAAACTTGGGAAGTATACGATTTTGAGGGCGATGGTGTAGCCATGTCGATGTATAACACGGACGAAAGTATCTACGGGTTTGCTCACTCCTCATTTCAAATGGCATTGACAAAAAAATGGCCGTTGTATTTGTCTACGAAGAATACTATTCTAAAAGCCTACGACGGAAGATTTAAAGATATTTTTGAAGAAGTTTATCAAAAACATTACAAAGCCGATTTCGATGCTAACGGAATGGTTTACGAACACAGACTGATTGACGACATGGTGGCCTCGTGCATGAAATGGAACGGTGGATTTGTATGGGCATGTAAAAACTACGATGGTGATGTACAATCTGATACCGTTGCGCAAGGATTTGGATCTTTAGGATTAATGACTTCCGTATTGGTAACGCCAGACGGAAAAACAGTAGAAGCGGAAGCGGCGCACGGAACAGTAACGCGTCATTATCGTGAACATCAAAAAGGAAGAGCGACTTCTACGAATCCAATTGCATCTATTTTCGCATGGACTAGAGGATTAGAACACCGAGGCAAACTAGACAATAACCAAGCTTTGATTGATTTCTGTCATGCACTTGAACAAGTTTGCATCGACACCGTAGAAAGTGGAAAAATGACGAAAGATTTAGCCATGTTGGTAAAACCAGAAGGCTTAACAAGTGCAGATTATCTTACTACCGAAGGTTTCTTGGAAGCCATCAAAGAAAATTTAGATTCAAAATTAGGATAATTCCTGAAATCATACTGACTTAAGAGGTTGTGCAAACAGCCTCTTTTTTTTTACCTTTTCTTTGAAGATGGACAAAAAACATAGCCCAATCCCAACTCTGTAAAATCAGCCTGACCTAAATTGGCGTTGATGAAAACTCCTAAAAAAAGATTGTGAACTGGCGCTTTATTATTGTCAAAGGCGTAATACTTTAATCCCAAACGAGAGGAAATCAAATGCTTGACATTATAGTACCAATCGAGCTCCCCTAATTGATACGAACCATCGCTAATGATTTTACCTTGGTTCAATTTCCAATCAACTTTGTAAAAAGGTTTGTAGAAATTGAATCCAATTTGCATCTCAATACCAATATGGTTCATAAGTACTTCAGCATCTGTAAATATTCCAAAACTAGACGAATTGCCGATTGGATTTTGCTTTAATTCTGGATACATTTCCGTAACCAATTCCCCATCATTCTTTATGTAATCATAATAACTTTCATAAAAACGATAGTACATTCCGACGCCATACTTGAAAGTTTTATTTTTGATTCTACCCAAAGATGCGCTAACTGTATAAACCTCGCGCTTTTTCGCATCATACTTCGTCAGCACATTTTGTCCTAGACCAAATCGATACGAAAAATAAGTCTGCCTGTTAGATTTTTCAGTATTGAGTGGCGCTTCAACATTCAAATTGGCAACCTCGCTTTTATTAAAATTGAATTCTGTATTGAGTCCAAGTAAAAAAGTATTCAATCCATAATTTGGCAATCGTACATGTCCATTTGAATTGTGATAATAACCCAACACTACTTGGCTTTTTCCGTTCTTGAATTGCCACAGATCATATCGCAAATTGGAACGAAATGCCCAAGTTACATGCGTTGAAATGGCTTGATTTGTAATATTTGTATTTTCATCATAAATGATATCAAAATAGGAAGCGCCGATACCGACATTCAAATCCGCTCGTTTGGTCCATCTATTCAAAATGGGAAAGTCAAGGAAAGGTATGATTGAAACCGCTTTGCCAATCATATCTTCATTACCAAAATCACTGTATGAAAAAGAAATACCAGTTCGCGGAAAGTGGAGTTCTTTTGCCCAAGCCACTTCATTTAAAAAATTGGTTTTTCCTAAAATTACTTCCACGCCCTGAAAAGGCTTTGTGTCTGGAAAATAGGTGTTGGCGGGTGAAGTTCTACCGAAATCGTATTGCAAAGCAAGAAACGAATAATTGGTCTTAGCCTTAGATTGTTCTTGAGCTCTGCATGCTATGCATGCAAACACTGCAAGTAAAATAAAATGAGCAACTCTATTCATTAAAAATAACTTCTCAAGTAAAAATGCCTTTGATATTTTGTAAATATATATAAACCAATTGTATTAGAACCTCTCAAATCAACGTAGAGCGAGAAAAAAATGCGTTATCAAAGCGGACTTTTCTTTTTACGATTATATTCATAACTTTTATTTAACAAAATCCCTTGTAACAAAACCTACTTTTGCAACTCTTACGGCGCAATTACAAACCAGTATATTTCTTTATGATTACGAAAGCCTTTCTTTACACTTCAATCTTGTTCTTGCTATTTTTTAATGCTGTTGTGGCGCAGGAAAAAAGCAACGAACCTAGCAAACAAAAATTTACTTTAAGCGGAACCATTAACGACACCAAAAGCAACGAAACAATTATTGGCGTGAATGTCTTTATTCCCGAATTAAAAACAGGAACGACAACCAACGAATATGGGTTCTATTCAATTACAATTCCGAGTGGCACGTATACCATTCAACTTAGCTCAATTGGTTACGAAACACGAGAAGAAAAAATTGTTTTAGACAAAAACATTAAAAACAACTTTAAGCTTTCCGCCTCTGAAGAACAATTGCAAGAAGTAGTCATTACAGACAACCGTAAAGCAACTAATATCAGGAAAGCAGAAATGAGCGTCAACAAACTTACGGCAGCAACCATCAAAAAAATGCCGGTTGTTCTGGGCGAAGTCGATATTCTAAAATCAATCTTATTGCTTCCAGGCGTAACCAATGCTGGCGAAGGTGCTTCAGGTTTTAACGTTCGTGGAGGTGCCGCCGATCAAAACCTAATTCTCCTGGACGAAGCAAACATCTTCAATTCTTCCCATGTTTTTGGGTTCTTTTCTGTGTTTAATCCAGATGCGATTAAAGATCTGAAACTATACAAAGGTGGTATTCCGGCACGCTATGGCGGTCGCGCTTCTTCTGTATTAGACATTTATCAGAAAGATGGTAATAGCAATAACTTTCATGCTAATGGTGGCATTGGACTCATCACCAGTCGATTGCTTTTAGAAGGACCAATCGTTAAAGACAAAGGTTCATTTCTTGTGGGCGGTCGCGGATCTTACGCGCATTTGTTTCTAAAATTGAACGAGAAACAAAAAAACAACACCGCGTACTTTTATGATTTGAATACCAAATTAAGCTACAAACTCGACCCCAACAATAGTTTGTATTTATCTGGCTATTTCGGACGCGATGTATTTAGTATCCAAAAGAGCTTTGCCAATACCTACGGAAACGCGACTTTGAATCTTCGTTGGAACCACCTTTTTACAGAAAAACTCTTTTCCAACCTTTCCCTAATTTATAGCGACTATTATTATGGATTAGAATTAGATTTCATTGGACTACAATGGGATTCTGGAATCAAAAACTACAATATCAAATACGATTTCAAAAACTATATCAGCGACAATTTTAAGTTGAATTACGGCGCTCATGCCATATACTACGATTTCAATCCCGGAACGATAACGCCTTTTACCGAGGGTTCCGGAATCAATTATAAACAACTCGAAAAGAAAAAAGCGCTTGAACCAGCCGTATATGTTGAGGCAGAACAAAACATTTCAAAAAAATTGTCTGTCTCGTACGGATTTCGATATAGCTTCTTCTACCGAATGGGCGAATCCAACATCAACAATTATGAAAACAACGAAGCGGTAGTGTTCAATCAAGACCAACAAATCTATGAGTCAGCAAAACCAATCAGTTCCACCTACTACGGAAAAAACAAAACCATAGCCGACTTCTCCAACTTCGAACCGAGAGCTTCGATAGCGTATCAACTCAATGACAAGCAATCGGTAAAAGCCAGTTACAACCGAATGGTGCAATACCTTCAATTGATCTCTAATACGTCCTCACCTACGCCGCTGGATGTATGGACACCAAGCGATTCCTTCATCAAACCACAAATCGCAGATCAGGTTGCTGTTGGGTATTTCAGAAATTTTAAAGACGATGAATATTCCCTTGAAGTCGAATCGTTTTACAAAACCATCAAAAATCGCCTCGATTATATAGACGGTGCTAACTTGATTGCCAACGAAGCCATCGAACAAGTTATCCTCAACGGAAGAATGCGCTCCTACGGATTGGAAGTCATGTTCCGTAAAAACGAAGGGAAATTAACAGGTTGGATTTCCTATACCTTGTCTAAATCACAGCAACAAACACCCGGTAGAAATGCATCAGAAAGCGGCATCAACAACGGAGAATGGTATAATTCGCTTTACGATAAAACACACAATATCGCCATTACTAGCGCTTACACTTTGTCGAAAAAATGGAGCTTTGGAGCCAATTTCGCCCTACAAACCGGACAACCGGTAACCTACCCTAACGGACAATATCAATACCAAGACATTACAGTTCCGAGTTACGGATTGCGGAACGAAAATCGCCTTCCAATGTATCATCACTTAGACATTTCTGCCACCCTAACGCCACGCAAAAATGCCAACAGAAACTGGAAAGGCGAATGGGTTTTTAGCATCTACAATGTATACAACAGAAAGAATGCAGCGTCTATTAACTTCCGTCAAAATGCCGATACGGGCGCCAATGAAGCAGTGAAAACCTCGATATTCGGAATGGTTCCAGCTGTTAGTTATAACTTTAAATTTTAATCTTATGAAGAATGTATTTTATATTTCTGCTGTTATCTTTTCTCTATTTCTAACGAGCTGCGAAGAAGTCGTCAATGTTGATCTAGACACAGCCAGCCCAAAATTGGTCGTTGATGCTTCCATCAATTGGGAACAAGGCACCGACGGAGCACAACAAAAAATCAAGCTAACCACCACAACAAGCTACTATAGTTCGACCGTTCCCACTGTGAGTGGCGCGACTGTCTCTGTAAAAAACAGCTCCAACACGGTTTTCAATTTTATTGAAGTGCCAAACACTGGCGAATACGTTTGTACTAATTTTGTCCCTCAACTTGATGAAGTGTATACTTTAACCGTAATCTCCAAGGGTCAAACCTACACCGCAACTGAAACGCTAAAATCGGTCGCACCGATTAGTGAAATTGTTCAAAATAACGAAGGCGGAATCACTGGCGATCAAGTCGAAATCAAGACTTTCTTCAATGATCCTGACCTCGAGGAGAATTACTATATGTTCAAATACAAATACTCCAACAAAACCAAGTTAGACTACCAAGTAAGCGACGACAGATTTTTCCAAGGCAACTTGTTTTTTAGTCTTTCCAACAATGAAGATCTAAGCGCCGGCGACCAAATAACAGTGACGCATTACGGCGTTTCCAAAACCTATTACAACTATATGAATATTCTTTTGAGCATTGCAGGAAATAACGGCGGAGGTCCTTTTCAGTCGCCACCTGCGACCGTTCGAGGGAACATTATCAATACCACCAATTTTGATGATTACGCCTTGGGTTATTTCCGTTTGAGCGAAACATCTTCTGGTAATTTTATCATTCAATAGATAGAGTGGTTGTACGATATCAGATATTTGATGTACGATGTTGGATATTTGATAGTAGATATTTGATAGTAGATATAACAAACTTCTCGAATGTTATTGCAGAATTCATAAATCGCAAATCACAAATCACAAATCGTAAATCGTAAATAGTAAATCGTAAATAGTATACAGAGCTCATCCAGCTGTACCTTGCAAAAAAACCGCGTCTTGCCAACATTGGTAAAGCTTGGCAAGAGCTCCCGCTGGTCGCTTCGCCAAACTAACCAAAGCTAAAGCAAGACGCGGTTTTGTTTTCCAGTGCCATCTGGGCTAAAAAATTAGGAATTACGAATTACGAATTAGGAATTATCCACTACATTCGTGCATCCTAAATCGCAAATCAAAAATCTAAAATCGCAAATCTCATGTCTTCCCACCACATCGTTCGCGACGACCAAGAACCTGCACTCATTATTGCTAATGGCGCCGCTTGTCATGAAGAATTACTGGGTCAATTGCTCGAGTGGCAACCTTTGGTGATAGTCCTCGATTCCGCCATCGAAAGAGTCATTGACTTGAATATCAAAGTCGATGTTGTCTTGGGAGATTTCGACCGTGGCTTCAAGCCAGAAGAAATTACAGCGTCACAATATCCCATCGAAATCATTCATAAACCCGATCAAAACAAAACCGATCTCGAAAAAGCCTTCGATTATCTCATCGAAAGAGGCATTCCCGCTGTCAACGTCGTATGGGCAACCGGACGCAGAGCCGATCATACAATTACCAATTTGACAAACATTGTGAGCTATCGCAACCTCTTAAAAATTGTAATCCACGACGACCACTCCAAAATATATCTCTTGCCGCAAAAATTCCAGAAATGGTACCCGGCAAAAACCAATATTTCCTTGATTCCAATTGGTGTTGTCAGCGGAATCACCACAAAAAATTTGCTGTATCCGCTCAACGACGAATCGCTAACGATGGGCTATCGCACCGGAAGTAGTAATGCAGTAATGGAAGATGGTTTGGTGACGATTAATCACACCAACGGTGACTTACTGCTGATGGAATGTGTTGACTAAATCGTTAACTTTAATAACGTATTTCGAATCAAATCGAAATGTTCCCATGGAATAAAGTGATTCGCATTTTCAATCGAAATATTATCAATCGATTTGGCATGTACAAATTTTCGATCCATATATTCCATATTTCTATAAGGAACGAGCGGGTCTTTTGTGCCGTGAATAATCGTTACCCGTGAAGTGATGTTTTTTAAGTTGGGTTCCATGTCGAACAAATCCTTTTTCAACCACCACAATTCATCATTCGACGGACGCAATGCTCCCGGAATCAGATAGCGCAAAGGTTTTGATAAAAGAACTTTCCGCCACAATTCAGGCGTTTCCGCTCTCGGATCGACGGCTCCCGCCAAAACTACTAAATTCGGAAAACGATCTGGATGGTCTGTCGCCATTTTGACGATTACTGGTCCACCCAACGAATGTCCAACCAAGACAACCGGCTGATGGTTATCGACTTGCGAAATGAAATCTTCAATAATTTGCGCTTGTGTGGCTAAATCCTCCGCATTTCCAAAATTACTGTTGCCAAAACCAGGGCGGTCAATGGCAATCATGCGGTATTTTTTCAATAATAAACTATCACTCAAATATTGTTTGTACGCATCCCAACTGCCAGGTGACCCATGCACAAAAAACAAGGTGGGTTTGTCTGAATTTCCGGTTTGAATAAAATGAATTTTGTGTTCGCCCACGATTTCAGTTCGGCTTACATACGAGACTTTTAAAGTATCAAAATAATTGGCAGTTTCCTTAGCGTTCATTCGCATCGTCATGCATGACTGACACAACACAATATAAAGAGCGAGCACGCCAACCAGCGCATAACGCCACTTGAATTTTCCTAGATTGACTGTGTTCATAGTAAAAGTTATTCTTTGACGATGATGATGGTAGCTTTAAAACCAGTTCCCAAATTCCATTGGTTGGAAGAAATCAAGGAACCTTTGTCATCGAAGATCATAAACTGCGCAGTATTGGGTCCTGAAAATCCTTGATTCAAAGCTTCAAAATCTACTTTGTTAAAACCAGGTTCCAATCCCAATTCAATGCGTTGATAATCGCCGTCCAAATAAACCCGCTCAATCATCACTTTATCATTGACCCAAACGCGGATTTCATCTCCATCAATTTCACCAAAATCACGACAGCTGATTTTTACGAACGCAGATTTGGTCTTAAAGTCGCCTAAATATTGATTCTTTCGAAAAATCTTGGAGTCAAAACCACCTTCTTTTTCATTTAACTTTTCCTTTACTAAGTCGCCAGGATTACTAAAATTATTATTTTGGGTAAACTGTAATTTCTTAGTTTCAATCGTAGAGGACGACATTGGTTTTGGTGTCGAATTCGGCGTATACAAAGAAGGCGTATTCGATTTCGGAACACTAAAACCGCTTCCTTTTGGTGGAATCGTATTGCTTGAATTCAAAAACTCGCCTTGAGCCGATGCTTGATCGACCAAAAGAAAATTCAGCATTAAAAAAAGAAAATAGGCACTTCTAATCATAGTACAGCGTTCTGTCTTTCAGGGCATAAAATTATGGCTTTTGACTTCAAGCCAAGTCATTTTATCATTTTTTTATCATAATAAGATTGCATACTTTTATCAGAGGACTTCCGTTATCAAATCAAAATAAAAGAACATGACAAATCCAGCCATCGCAATCAAAAACATCGAAGTACTATCCAACAATTGGTACACTTTACGAAAAATCACTTTTGACTATCAAAAAAAGGATAAAACGTGGCAAACACAAGTCCGTGAAGCCTACGATCGTGGGAATGGTGCCGTAATCTTGCTATACAACAAATCAACTAAGAACGTAATTCTGACACGTCAATTTAGGATGCCGACTTTTATGAACGGCAATGAAACAGGAATGATGATTGAAGCCTGCGCTGGACTGCTAGACGAAAACAACGCAGAAGACTGCATCCGAAAAGAAACAGAAGAAGAAACGGGTTACTCGGTAAAAGACGTGAAGAAAATTTTTGAAGTCTATATGTCACCTGGGTCAGTTACGGAAATTCTATATTTCTTTGTTGGTGAATATTCAAAAGAGATGAAACTTACCGATGGTGGAGGCGTTGCAGAAGAACAAGAAAATATCGAAGTGCTCGAAATGCCCTTTGAAAATGCCTACAACATGATCGCATCTGGCGAGATTAAAGACGCCAAAACCATTATGTTATTGCAATACGCGAAAATCAATAAACTAATCGACTAGGACGCCAATTGGAATTGCTATCTTTGCCACTACTTCTTGTAAATGAAAACAAAAACCAATTCCGAAAAAACCAATTTACATCCGCGAAATTTACATCGTTTTGGTTATGACTTTCCTGTTTTGATTGACGCTTGCCGTGAATTAGAAAACTTTGTTTTTGTCAATCAATATAATACTCAAACAATCAATTTTAGTGACGCTGATGCGGTCAAAACACTCAATAAAGCTTTATTAAAAAAGTACTACGGTGTTGCATATTGGGACATTCCAAATCAATATTTATGTCCACCGATTCCAAGTCGCGTCGATTATATTCATCAGCTCGCCGATCTTTTGGCTTCCAACAATTATGGAGAAATTCCTAAAGGCGAAAGTGTTCAAGGACTTGATATCGGCATCGGTGCTAACGCCATCTATCCAATACTCGGTAATGCTTGTTATGGTTGGAGTTTTGTTGGAACTGACACCGATGAAACTGCATTGCAAAACTGCAAAAAAATCTTTTCCGCCAATCCACAATTGATGGATTTTATGAGTTTACAATTGCAAATTGAACCTCGATTCATTTTCAAAAACATTATTACTGCGGAGGACCGATTTGCTTTTACAGTGTGCAATCCGCCATTCCACGCCTCTGAAGCAGAAGCGAATAAAGCCAATCTCAGAAAAATCAATACATTACAAAACACCAAATCTAAAGCGCCTCAATTGAACTTCGGTGGCCAAAACGCGGAATTGTGGTGTGAAGGTGGTGAATTGCGATTCATCACGCAGATGATTTTCGAAAGCGTCAAATATGCCAAACAAGTGCTTTGGTTTACGACTTTGGTTTCGAAAAAAGACCATCTTTCAAGTCTTTATAAAACGCTGAATAAAGTCAACGCCACTGAAATCAAAACGATTGAAATGATTCATGGACAAAAAACCAGTCGCATCGTCGCATGGACATTCATGACAAAAACACAACAACAGGATTGGAAATTTTAGAACTTACTACAAATTAAAAAATCCAATAAAAAAATCAGCGAATCTGCGGTTAAAATTTATAACACATAACGCTAACTTTGTAACTTAGCCACTCAGGAACTCAGTAACTCATCAACTCCAAAATGAATTTCCAAGTCATCTCCGATTATCAACCCAAAGGCGATCAACCGCAAGCCATCGAAAAATTGACGCAAGGCATTCTCGAAGATGAAAGATACCAGACCCTATTGGGAGTTACGGGTTCTGGAAAGACATTTACCATTGCCAATGTGATTCAAGAGGTGCAACGACCTACTTTGGTTTTGGCACACAACAAAACTTTGGCGGCGCAATTGTATTCAGAGTTCAAGCAATTTTTCCCCAACAATGCCGTCGAATATTTCGTTTCTTATTACGACTATTACCAACCCGAAGCTTTCATGCCGGTGACTGGTGTTTTCATTGAAAAAGATTTATCCATCAATGAAGAATTGGAGAAAATGCGAATGTCGACGGTTTCGTCCTTACTTTCTGGACGACGCGATATCATTGTGATTTCCTCTGTTTCTTGTTTGTATGGAATCGGGAATCCGGTAGAGTTTCAAAAGAATGTCATCCCGATTCAAAAAGGTCAAATTATATCTCGAACCAAGCTTTTGCATCAGTTTGTACAAAGTTTGTATTCAAGAACCGAAGCCGATTTTACGCCTGGAAGTTTCCGAATCAAAGGCGATACAGTAGAAATTTACCCGAGTTATGCCGACGATGCTTTTCGCATTCACTTCTTTGGCGATGAAATTGAAGAAATTGAACGCTTCGATATCAAGAATGCACAAGTAATCGAAAAATTCGAAAAGCTGACGATTTATCCAGCGAATATGTTTGTGACGTCGCCCGATGTCTTGCAAAATGCGATTTGGGAAATCCAACAAGATTTGGTGAAACAAGTTGACTATTTTAAAGAAATCGGTAAACATTTGGAAGCAAAACGTTTGGAGGAGCGCACCAACTTCGACTTAGAAATGATCCGCGAATTGGGCTATTGTTCTGGAATTGAAAATTATTCACGTTATCTAGACGGCCGACAAGCTGGCACGCGCCCATTCTGCTTACTTGATTACTTTCCCAAAGATTATTTGATGGTCGTGGATGAAAGTCACGTGACGATTTCACAAGTTCATGCGATGTATGGCGGCGATAGAAGTCGAAAGGAAAACCTTGTTGAATATGGTTTTAGATTACCTGCTGCCATGGACAATCGTCCGCTGAAATTTGAAGAATTTGAATCGATGCAAAACCAAGTGATTTATGTTTCTGCGACTCCCGCGGATTATGAATTGCAGAAATGCGACGGAATTTATGTTGAACAAGTCATTCGTCCGACAGGATTACTCGATCCGATTATTGAAATTCGCCCGAGTTTGAATCAGATAGATGATTTAATTGAAGAAATACAGCAACGTGCTGAAATCGACGAGCGTGTTTTGGTGACTACATTAACCAAAAGAATGGCGGAAGAATTGGCGAAATACTTGACTAAAGTAAGTATTCGTTGTCGTTATATTCATTCCGAAGTGGATACTTTGGAGCGCATCGAAATCATGCAAGATCTGCGAAAAGGCATCTTTGATGTGTTGATTGGTGTGAATCTGCTGCGTGAAGGTTTGGACTTACCCGAAGTCTCACTAGTAGCAATTCTCGATGCAGACAAAGAAGGCTTTTTGAGAAGTCATCGATCGTTGACGCAAACGATTGGTCGCGCGGCGAGAAACCTCAAAGGAAAAGCGATTATGTATGCGGATAAAATTACCGTCAGCATGCAAAAAACTATTGATGAAACCAATTATCGTCGGGAGAAACAAATTAATTTCAACGTTGCCAATAATGTGGTTCCAATGGCATTGAACAAAAAAATCGAGAGTGCTTTTACCAAAATTCCGTTGATTGATGCGGAGTTGGGCTATTTGCCGAACGTTGCAGCGGAGCCGATTACAGAATATTTATCCAAAGCAGAAATCGACAAACGCATTCGAGAAAAAAGGAAATCTATGGAAAAAGCAGCGAAAGATTTAGACTTTCTGCAAGCGGCGAAATTGCGTGATGAGATCAAATCGCTCCAAGGAAAATTGGTTTAGTTGTATTGCTCTTGAAAAACTTCCAATAGAAAATCTGGTGAAATCATTTTCGTAGGCGACAATTCCATTGCTTTCAAAACGCGTTTCATTGCAAATGGATTTAATCCCATATTGATTCCAATTTCGTGAATGGAATTCTTTTCTCGTTCGTGTAAAACGCCATCACAATGCATCAATAAAGCCAAACGGTAGAAATGCTGAATACGCTGAAACTCCGATTTAACAACAGTTGGAAACAATTCTTGATGAAACAATTGCTTGAAATCTTCTGGTTTGATTTGAAGTTCATCCGCTACCAAAGACAAAAACATCAACTCACGGTCGTGCAATTTCCCATCCACAACAGAAAAGGCAACCATCTCTGCTAATAAGCTCAATTTTTCTTCGTAGCTGTTCATCAATTGTTTATTTTTAGCGAAAATATTCATTTTAGTTGAATTCGAAAAAATAAATCCACTTGAAACTTCTTTTCAACCTCTTTCTTTTCTTCTTCGTCCCAATGGTCTTCGCTCAAGAAAGCACAGCCTCAAAGCAAGTATCAACGTTTACGCTAGACTCGCCACAATTGCGATCCACCAAAAAAATCTGGTTGTATTTGCCTAAGAACTATAATACTTCTACCAAAAAATATCCTGTAATTTACATACATGACGGTCAAAATTTGTTCGATTCGAAAACTTCTTTTTCAGGTGAATGGAACATCGACGAGAAACTCGACAGCCTCAACGCGCAAGTAATCGTAGTTGGCATAGAAACTACCGACAAACGCTTGGAGGAACTCACACCATTTGTAAACGCAAAACACGGCGGCGGCAAAGCCAATAACTATTTGGACTTTATCGTCAATACCTTGAAGCCTAAAATCGATGCTACTTACAGAACCAAATCCAATCCACGGAATACTATTATGATGGGCAGCTCATTGGGTGGATTAACGTCTTTCTACGCACTTTTAAAATACCCTAATGTTTTCGGAAAAGCTGGCGTTTTTTCTCCTGCTTTTTGGTTTAATCGCGATGAATTGGTCGACTTGATGAAACAAACGAAAAACTTTGATGCTAAGGTTTACTTCCTCCACGGCAACAACGAAGGCGATCCTGATATGATTCCAGATTTAAATCTCATGGAGTATTTAGTCAACACCAAACGTTGCGAATGCAAAAAACTCAATAAGAAAGTGCTCGTCAAAGGTGGACAACACAACGAAAAATTATGGCGAGATGGATTTGTAAAAGCGTATCTTTGGCTTTTCTAAGTGGCTGAGATACTGAGTAACTGAGATACTGAGAATTAAAAGCTCAACAAATTACTAAATACCCGTTTTAAAAGTCAAAATTATAACTCAGAGACTCAGCAACTCAGTCTCTCAGCAACTCAAAAATATGAACAACAACGATATCTTCAAAAAACTCCGCGTCGCACTCATGTTGCGCGATGATCAAATTATAGAAATTTTGGAACTAGTAGATTTCCGCATGTCGAAAGGCGAGATTGGCAATATTTTCCGAAGTCAAGATCATGCTGATTTTATGGAATGTGGCGACCAAGTATTGCGTAATTTCTTAAACGGATTGGTAATTCACTTGCGTGGCACCAAAGAAAATCCGAAGAATCCAAATGAAGTATTGGCGAAACACAGAGCTGAAATTCCAGTAAAAGAAAATACGAAACCTCGAGTTGAATTTAAAGCCACTCCAAAAACGGAATTCAAGAAAAAACCAGCTTCTTCGAGCAACTCACGAGATAAGAAACCAGCACCGAAAATTCAAGTGGTGGAAAAAGTAAAATTCAAAAACGGCAAAAAGAAGCCTTAATTTGCTCTGAAATGGAAGTGCTAGTTCATTTAGTAAACCAACTAGAAAGCAACATCAATTCGAAAGATGTTGTCAATAAGCAAGTGTCGCAAGTCGATGTTTCTTGGCATATTGCGCATAGCTTAAAAGTCCTTCACAACATCATCAAAGTGTTGCAAAGTTCTAACCCAGACGACTACCGTTGGAGATTCAATCGAAGTCGAAGCTTTGTATATTTTATCAATTTTATTCCAAGAGGCAAAGGAAAAGCACCGAAAGCGGTGATTCCAGCGGAGGAGATTTCAAAAGATGAACTTCATCAAGACATCGCAACGGTCAGACAGCTTTTGAATGAACTCCAACATTTGGATGTCAAAAGTAATTTTACCCATCCGTACTTTGGACAATTAAATCTCAAACAAACCAAGAAATTCTTGGCACTGCACACCAAACATCACCTTAAAATCATAGATGATATTGTAAAAGCAAATGCGAGTTAAGACGAAATTGCGTTACCGATATTCACGTTCAATGTAAAAACAAAAAATCCCAATCTTTCAATTGGGATTTTCTTATTTACAAAAATTAGTAATAATCTTGAACACTATAACTAATCAATCTAATCTATTACTGCAACGCCTTTTTAACTTGATCTGCTGCTTCTTGAAACTCAACGGCAGACAAAATTGGCATCCCTGAATTGTCTATTAATTCTTTAGCAATTTCCGCATTGGTTCCTTGTAAACGCACGATAATCGGCACTTTGATCGCATCGCCCATATTTTTATAAGCATCAACAACACCTTGCGCTACTCTATCGCAACGAACAATTCCACCAAAAATATTAATCAAAATCGCTTTTACGTTTGGATCTTTCAAGATAATACGAAACGCCAATTCCACACGTTTTGCATCTGCAGTTCCACCGACGTCTAGGAAGTTCGCTGGTTCAAAACCTGCATATTTAATCAAATCCATTGTAGCCATCGCCAATCCAGCGCCATTTACCATACAACCAACGGTTCCATCTAAATCAACATAGTTTAATCCAGCTTCTTTAGCTTCCACTTCAATCGGATTTTCTTCTCTGATGTCGCGCATGTCAGCATATTTCGGCTGACGATATAAAGCATTGTCATCTATATTTACTTTGGCATCAACAGCCATAATTTTGTTATCAGACGTTTTCAAAACCGGATTGATTTCAAACATCGAGGCATCACAACCTACATAAGCACTGTAAAGTGAATCAATAAATTTCACCATTTCTTTGAACGCATTTCCAGAAAGCCCCAAGTTGAAAGCAATTCTTCTTGCTTGAAAACCTTGCAAACCAACCGACGGATCGATTTCCTCATTGTGAATCAAATGTGGCGTGTGTTCTGCCACTTCTTCGATATCCATTCCACCTTCTGTAGAATATACAATCATGTTTCTGCCAGAAGCTCTGTTGAGCAAAACCGAAATATAAAATTCAGACGTTTCGCTTTCACCAGGATAATACACGTCTTCCGCAATCAAAACTTTGTGCACTTTTTTACCTTCCACAGAAGTTTGCGGCGTAATCAATTGCATTCCGATGATTTGTTCAGAAATTTCTTCAACCTGTTGCAAGTTCTTAGCCAACTTCACACCACCACCTTTTCCACGGCCACCGGCATGTATCTGCGCTTTCACCACATACCATTGCGTTCCGGTTTCTGTAGTGAGTTGTTTGGCTGCAGCTACCGCTTCTACTGGACTATTCGCCACTATGCCACGTTGTACGCGCACGCCATATTTTGCTAAAATCTCTTTTCCTTGGTATTCGTGTATGTTCATATGGATGTAATTTGACTTTTTAAAAGTGCCACAAAAATAATAAAAAACGATAAACTATTGACTTCGATTTCTAGTTTTATTTTGAAGTTTTTTAGGAGCTTTATCCCGCTTTTCGCTACAATCTTTTTTGTTCTTTGTCACCCCGAGCGCAGTCGAGGGGTTTTCTAGAACAAAAAAGGATTTCCACTACAATCGGGGCTAGGGTTTCCGCCTTAAAACAACTATATCGATTGAAATGCGAATTCTTCCCCAATTATTTGCAAGTCAATCGCAGTAACAATAGATTTGCTAAAAAGATACTGTTATGCAACCCAAAGAACTCGTCGATTTAGCTACCGAATTCGGATGTCCGTTATATGTTTATGATGCTGCCAAAATCGAATCGCAATACCAGCGCTTGACTGCGGCTTTTTCTAAAGTAGAAAGAGTTCGCATCAATTACGCGGTGAAAGCGTTGTCTAATGTTTCGATATTGCAATTGTTCAAAAAAATGGGCGGCAACATCGACACAGTTTCCATCCAAGAAGTACAACTCGGATTGCATGCGGGTTTCGAGCCCCATCAAATCATCTACACACCCAACGGCGTTTCGTTTGAAGAAATCGAAGAAGCTGCGCAACTCGGCGTTCAAATCAATATTGACAATCTATCTATTCTAGAACATTTCGGGACGAAACATCCTACGGTTCCGGTATGCATTCGGATCAATCCACATGTTATGGCAGGTGGAAACACTAATATTTCAGTAGGACATATCGATAGTAAATTCGGGATTTCGATTCATCAAATGCCGCACATTTTACGCATTGTAGAAAATACTGGTATGCACATCAACGGGATTCACATGCACACTGGCTCTGATATTTTAGATATTGAAGTGTTTTTGTACGCAGCTGAAATTTTGTTTGAAGCGGCAGTTCATTTTAAGACCTTAGATTTTCTCGATTTTGGTAGCGGATTCAAAGTGCCGTATCACAAAGGTGATATCGAAACCAACATAGAAGAATTCGGGCGTAAACTCACCAAACGCTTCAACGCTTTTGAAAAAGAATACGGTCGACCATTGACTCTAGCGTTCGAACCCGGCAAATTTTTGGTCAGTGAAGCCGGTTTCTTTTTAGCGCAAGTAAATGTCGTTAAACAAACTACTTCGACGGTTTTTGCAAGCATCGACAGTGGTTTCAATCACTTAATTCGCCCGATGTTATACGGGTCGCAACATTACATCGAAAACATTTCCAATCCAAAAGGGAAAGAGCGTTTTTATAGCGTCGTTGGCTACATCTGCGAAACCGATACATTCGCTAATAATCGTCGCATTGCTGAAATTAAAGAAGGTGATATTTTGTGCTTTAGAAATGCCGGCGCTTATTGTTTTGCCATGGCATCCAACTACAATTCACGCTACAAACCTGCAGAAGTTTTGTGGAAAGACGGCAAAGGAATCTTAATTCGAGAACGAGAAACATTTGCAGATTTGTTGAAGAATCAAATTTTGCTGCATTAATTACTCTTTTACAAATTTGGCAATGCTATTTTTGCCCATTTGCTGCACGGAAATCAGATAAATACCTGGACTTAAATTCGAAACATCTATCGAATCAGTATTTTGTCCTTTTTCATGAAGTCGGATTCGTCCCAAGCTATCAAAAACTTGTATCGTCGCATTTGGATCAAAACTACCATGTATTCTCAATTCATTCAGCACAGGATTGGGCGCCACTACTAAATCTTCAGTTGATTTAAACTGCTCATTTGCTAATATTTCACAACTACCATCCGCTACAAAATTCGGAAACCACCGAAGCACATCTTGTTTGATTGAGGCTGACTCTGAAGTTCCCACATCTCGGCACAACCACGCACTAGTTATTCCATTTTCTGGACATTTTGGTGTCAATGCAAAACCCTCTACATTGTCATTGTTTCCGGACGGATTAGTAATTAAATAGTCTTTAAGTGTCGTAAACTTCAATATTTCACCATTCACAGAAGTGGACAAATCGGTCACTTCAAGTCGGTTGTTTCCCGTGATATTATGCAGAATGTACATAAGTCCTGTACTCCTATCAAATGCTAAATCGCAACTCTCCGTTCGATTTGTTTCGTACTTTCCTACAAAGGCAAAATCATTATTGGCATTGGGATTAACATCAAAAACCCAGACATATCCTTGGTCTTGATTCGCCACAAAAAACAAGCCACCTAAACCTTTTACAGAAGTGTACGGTTGCCCGGTTTGTCCACTTACAAATCCAATGGAAGACAAGAAACTATCGGGAATAAAAACAATGCCTTCAGGTCCGGTATTGCCAGTATCGGGCATCAACGATGGCGCTACGAGAAGATTCCAATGTTTGTACTCCGTCACTGTCGAGAAATTGGCACTATACACGTAACGTCTTATTTCGTAGTTATTTTCATCAATGGTGTAAAATTCGTTAGCAAATAAATTCGCTTGAGTGATTCCCTCTGGGCCACCGCCAATACTCACGTTTGCCACTTGCGAAAACAGATTTGTTTGTAAATCCCACTGCAAAACCCGCAAATGTCCATCGTCTTGAACGCCATAGAGTCGATTATTCGTCGGATTGAAATGCAAGCCGCTCAAATCTGTGACGCCGACTGCATTCATCACGCTAGTCAGATTCATAGCACCAGACCAAGTAGATGCTGGCCAAATTTGAGCCTGTAGTCCGTAGCAGGAAAAAACTAACATTAACGCCAAAAGACCTTTCATGAAAATGCCTTTTCCTTTCAATTTATCCATTACTTATCATTTAGAATTTCCGTCAAGACTTGTGCTTCTGAACCGTTTGGAAAGGCAATATTAATTTTTTGCGCAATTGTTGGGGCAATTTCGGTGATTACTTTTCGGTCGTGCGTTTCACCCGCTTTGATATTCCATCCAAAGAAAATAAGCGGCACGTGCGTATCGTAAGCGTAGGTTGTCCCGTGGGAGGTTCCCGTTGGACCATATTCGATGTAACCCGGTTTATCGATAATAACTAAATCCCCATCTTCAGACGGATCATAGCCTCGAGCAATACAATGGAGGTGGAAATCATTGCCGTTATCTGCGATAATTTCCTCTTCAGAATACACTCTTTTCACTTGTTCTTGTGTCATCAAATACGCTTTGAAAGCTTGTTTCACTTTGGTCAAATCAAGTCCTTTGGTTTTGATCTTTTCCGAATCAAAATAGATATTAAAATTGGAGTAATTCAACACCAAGTCGTCGCCAAAGGTGTCGGTAGAAAACTTCTTCAACCCTTTTGCAATTTCTTTTGGCTCGACATTCGTAACCTTGTACTTGTTATCTTTTAGAAATTGGGCATTTTCTGCACCGCCATGATCAGCTGTTAAGAACAACATGTAATTGCCTTTACCAACGGTCTTATCAAGATAATTTAGAAAGTCCGCAATGGTCTCGTCAAGCCTCAAGTACGTATCTTGTATCTCTATAGCTCTTGTTCCGAGTTGATGTCCCACATAATCCGTCGATGAAAAACTAACAGTTAAGAAATCAGTTATTTCGTCTTTTCCGAGTGCTTCTTTTTCAATGGCTCTTTTTGCAAATTCTTCTAATAGATTATTGCCAAAAGGAGTTGCGCGAATGACACCCGCGTCGTTTTTCTCATACATACTTTTCAGGTCATAGGGAAAAACTGGCTTGTCGGCTTTATATAATTTCCCTTCATAGGGATTGTCATCCGGGAGACTTTCATCATATGTTGCCATTGGTTTTAGCAGTTCCCAATTTTTGCTGAGATAAGGCAGATAATGCTTCTCCTCATTAAATTCATTCACCCAACTAGGCAATGTTGGCCCGTAGAATGTACTCGAAATAAAGCTTCCTGTCTTACTGTACCAAAATCCCCAATTGGCAAAATGTCCAGCTGGAAGAATTGCTCCGCGGTCTTTAAGACTCATTCCAATGACCTTTCCTTTGAAGTTTGTCGACAAACGTAACTCATCCGTGATGGTAGTCGACAGCAGATTTTTGGGTGACATAGGATCATCTCCTTTGGCGGCGTTTCCTATGATTTGAACATCTGCATCGTCGGTGCAATATCGGTCTTTACCTAATCTACGACTAAACCATTCGTTGCCCATTATGCCATGAATAGACGGCGTTGTACCAGTATAGATAGAAGCATGCCCCGGAGCCGTGTATGTTGGTAAATAATTATAATGCGTGTTTTGAAAATTGTAACCTTCTTTTAGCAAACGCTTGAAACCGCTTTCTGAGAAATCGTTATAAAAACGGTTGAGATATTCTGGTTTCATTTGATCGACTACGATTCCAACTACCAATTTAGGTCGTTGCTGTTGCGCCAACAATACGGAAGATATTAATAACAAGAACCATTGACCTATTCGTTTCATTGAAATGGAATTTGAATTTAAGAGTATAAAGATAGACTACTTATTAAATCTGGAAGTAATGAAATTGTAATATTTCTAATTAGCGTAATTAAAAGTAGCGGCAAAAAAAAAAGCCACTATCCCTAGTGGCTTTTTTAACCCAATTTATTTTAATATAATGAACTCACAACGCCGGTTGATGGAATGTTCTTGTTCGGTACAGGCCTTTCCGCATTTCACTAGCGGAACCGTCTCCCCAAATCCCTTAGACCGCAGTCGTTTTCTTTTGACACCATTCGAAACGAGGTACTCCAAGGTTGAGGTAGCACGTCTGTTTGAAAGCATAATATTATAGTAATCGGAGGCACGTGAATCGGTGTGCGCCCCAATTTCGATTTCCATTTCAGAATACTTCTTTAATAAATCAACCAAAACGCTTAATATTCTTTCTGCGTCGGGTTTAATATCCCATTTATTCAAATCAAAGTAGATGTTTTCCAAGACAATTTGAACTGAACCATCTTGTCGTTTGGTTATAATTTCTTCCGCATCATCATAACATTCCATAAACAATTCGATGGTGTAGCGCAGTTTTCCGTCTTCGTTGGTCATAAATTCTTCGCTATGTGGGATATAAAAATCACGCATGGCTTCGATACGATATTTCTTATTCGGCTCAGTTGCGAATACGTAGTCTGCATCCCCGCCAACAACCATTTGACCAATCAAAATATTGTTTTCGTCATATAGCGATACCAAAGTTCCTGGCAACAAATTTTGAGTGTTTTTATCTCTTACGTCACCTTGCACTACATAGCGCTCTTGGTTTTCAGATCTGGTGAAACTATATAGCGCATCTCCAAGTTTTCTATTGGATGAAAAGTATCCAAGGTTCTTTTTCTCATCCACCACATAACTAAAATCATCCATGTTGCTGTTGATGGTTTCCCCTAGATTGAGTGGTTTTGCAAACGGACCGCCGTTTAGAGATTTGCTCATGAAAATATCCAAGCCACCCATTCCTTGATGCCCGTCTGAAGCGAAGTATAAAATGCTCCCGTCATTGGAAATTTCTGGGAATTGTTCTCTGTGGATTGTATTGATGGTTTCTCCTAAATTAACTGGTGTTCCGTATGTTCCATCTTCATTTACATCAACCATGTACAAATCAAAAGATCCAATAGAACCAGGCATATCGCTGGAGAAATATAATTTCTTTCCGTCTTTGGTCAACACTGGATGCTCTGTTGAATATTGATCGTTACAAAAAGGTAAGGCTTTAATATTAGTCCAGACGCCATTGACGAATTCTGCTTTGTAGATTTTAATATTCGCAACCTTTTCATTCCCAACTTTCACCATTTTAGTATTGGTTCGATTGAAATACATGATTCTACCATCTTGACTAAAAGTAACCGAACTTTCGTGTGTTTTTGTATTGATTTCTTTTGGGAAAGGGGCCACATCAACAAGTAAACCTTTATCATTTACATTCGCGCTGAACAAATCTAGATAGGGTTTTTCATTCCAGCCAAAAGACTTTGAACTCGCATTTCTTAATGAAGCAAATGCCACTTTATCGCCATAAAACGACATTCCAAAATCGCCATTCGAAGTGTTCTTCGACATGGGTTGCACCACATAATTAAACGGCACATTTGTTTTTAGATTATTGATGAATTTAGGTGTACTTACATTATACTTTAAGTACGCACTCATGATTTCATCAGCTTTTTCATAGTTTACCTCTCCAAGCAAAGCGTGCGAATATTTGAAATAATATTCTGGTTTCACGCTATCCTTAAAAGTCAAAAACAACTTTCCATAAGCGCGAACGGCTTCTTTCATTTGGGAATTGTTGTAGTAGCAATCGCCTAAGTTTTGCAATACATTTTGGTTTTCACCCAATTGTTCGTACATCTCTGCGGCCTTTACGTAGGCCTTCTTATCAAAAAGTGAATTGGCTTTTTTCAGACTTGCCTTTTGCGCAAAAACGCCGCTGCAGACAATAGTTATAAAAAGTATAGAATAAAAATTTCTCATTTTCTTAGTTGTTAGAAGAACCTTGGTGATTTTTCATAGCCTTTAGATTTCAGATTCGTAGTATCTAAATCAAACAATAAAAATATTTCGTGTGAGCCTGAATTAAATTCACCTAAATTAGTCAGTGTGTAATCATAAGAATAGCCAATTCTAAAATTTGGAGTTATAGAAAAAGCAACCAAACCACTCACGGAATCATCTACCCGATATCCAGCACCAAATTCAAATTGATTGTTAAACAAGAAATTAGCGGTTAAATCCATTGAAAGAGGCGCACCAGTAACTGCTTTGGACATGAATGCGGGTTTAAAACGTACACTTTGACTTAAATCAAACACATAACCTCCTGTAAAGAAATAATGGATTTCTTCTACGCCTGTCGTCTTAAGACCATCTTTAGATTCTAAGTGCTTTGTCGTCAATAAATTCGGAGCAGACAATCCTAGGTAGTAATTCTCTCCAAAATAGAAAGCACCAGCTCCTACGTTTGGAAAATTTTGATTGATGTTACTCGCAAATGCTTGATCAGGTGCAGCATCAGTGTATTTAAATCCGTTAAAATCCGCATCAAATAAAGTAATACCCGCTTTCACACCGAAGGACAACTTTTGGGTTTCCGAAAGTGGCAACACATATGCAACGTCTGCATAAATATTATTTTCGTGCACGACATCTCCGATAGCATCGCTGACAATGGACAATCCAACTTCTACTCTTTTTGCAATTGGCGAATGTGCAAAAAGCGTCCCCGTTTTCGGAGCACCGACAGCACCAACCCATTGCGTTCTGTATAATCCTCCAACATTGATGACACCGGCATTATCCGTGGCATAACCTGGATTAATTACGTTCATATTATACATGTAGTGCGTAAACTGCGGATCCTGTTGCGCTCTTACAAACACTGATGTTAGTATAAACACAATCAGAATGATATAATTAAAAGGTCTTATTTTCATCTTGTTATTCATAGGATGATACTCTTTTTTTATTGCACTATGCTGACGCATGGTTTTGTTTCAAATTTAAGTTCCATATTAGCGATACTCACTTCTTTATCTACTTAAGTATAAGCGGCCTTGCTTAGCTTCCCGCTCACCATCATTAAAATTGAGTATGTAAAAATACACTCCAACAGGTACGACATTATTTCCTAATTTCATGCCTCCCTCAGTGGTTGTTCCGTTCCAATTTGGGGTGTTAATATTGCCTTTGTATAAAATATTGCCGTAACGATTATAGATCTCTAAAGTAAAAGCTGGGTAGCCGATTTCGATATCTTTGATGACAAACTCATCATTAACGGTATCACCATTTGGCGAAAATCCATCTGGAATTAGAATGTCTTCACATTTAGTAAGATCGACCGTCACAGGCAATCTTGTTGCACTCTCGCAACCTGAAGTCGAAATATAAGCTCCGTAATAAGTTGTTGTGTCAATCAATAGATCCGTATCTGCATACGCTGTTCCTCCACTATTAGCATTATACCAAACTACGGCTTGCGTTCCGGAAATATTAGTGGTTAAATTTGCAATTGTAGGGCTATCTGAAATACAAAACTCATTTCCTTTTGGCAATAGTATAGGGGTTTCTAATTCAGACACTTCGAAAGTAATTGGATCAACTCCAATGGTTGCCGAACCGCACGCTCCAATAGCCGACGCTATTTGCGTAATCGCAACTGTAACAGAACCCGCTACATTCAAATTAGACGCTGGAATGGAAAATACACCGACATTGCTTGCTATAGTTACTGTATCCGTTAGCGTAGCAGTAACTGCGCCTGATAATTCATAAGTAATTACGTAACTTCCGTCTGCTAATGTTTGACCTACTTCATTTGTAATAGATACATCGTTTGCAAAATTAATACAAGCGGTATCAGCACTAAGGATTGCATTTGACAAATCTGGAATGGCATAAATTTCAAAGTTGGTCGAAGCATCTTCCGAAAGGTTATTGCAACCCCCAGACAGATTTACGATAGAATTAATTGTTAACGTATAACTGTCGGAATTTGAAAAAACATTATCTGGAACAGTAAATTCTCCAATTCCTCCAACAATTTCCAATTGCGCAGTCGTATTAGTTGTAGGCGTTGCATTTGGAATTGTATACACAAATTGATATGTTCCGTCTGTCAGACCTGTTGCTCCTGAAATTTGAACGACAACACTATTTCCAAAACAAACATTAACTGCGGTTAGGTTGACACTTTCTAAATTTGAACTTGCCTTAATGATAAAGTCGGCACTAATATTAGGCGTTAATAATGTTGTACAAGAAGTATTGGCATTAGTTATACTTAAAAATGTTACTCTCGTGGTTCCAATCACCGGAATTAGACTCGCATTTATTTCTAATGTACCACTTCCGTTAAGTATAGTAACATTGGCCGTTTGATTAAGTAAAACATTTGCTAATGTTAAATCGTAATTTAGTATGTAATCACCGTCGACCACATTTGAAAAAGTCACCACGACATTTTCTCCACTACAATTCGGAGAAGAAACCACAATGTTATTTCCGTCTAAAGTAGGATTCGGCAAAACGGTAAATTGAACATTTTCGGCATCGTCAGGTCCACAGGCATTCGATACCGTATAAGTGAATGAATAAATATTAGGAACTAAAGTACTAACATCTACAGTACTTGTAACAACTTGATTGGTGCTGTCTGTCCAAAGTCCACCCAATTGATTACCTGTCAATAGCGAGAATAGGTCAAAGGTACCCAGTGAAGTACAAATATCTTGATTTCCAACAAAAGTACCTGCATTTGGCAATGGTGTAACGGTTACCTCAACAGTTGCTGTGTCATTGTCACAAGGCTGATTTCCTTGTAGAATATAGGTGTAAATTTGAGCTAAATCAGTACCTGGAACGAATTCATCTGTCCCACTTGCTAGTGGCAGACCATTAGCGCCAAGCCATGTTCCTCCTGGTTGTGGACTTCCACCGAGACTATCGAATAAATGAATTGCAGGTCCATTGACACACACGGTTACACTTCCAGAAATACCTGCATCAGGCCCTTGCACTACAACAACCGTCAGTACTGACGAATCTGGATCACAAAAAGGAGCTCCGACTGTATAAGTATAGGCTTGTGCAATATCGACTGCAGGATCAAAAAAGTTTGTGCCACTTGCCAATGCCGGTGTCCATACTCCGCCATCTTGAGGATTCCCTCCCAATCGAATAAGTAAATTAACAGGATCCGAATTTGAACAAATATTAGTAGTTGCCGACTCACCAGCATCTGGTACTGGATTTACATTTACGGTAACAGTTGCTGTATCATTATCACATGGTTGGTTGCCACTAATTGTATAAATGTATGGTTGGGCCAAGTCAGTACCTGGTACAAATTCATCTGTACCGCTTGCTAAAGGCAAACCATTCAACCCAAGCCAAGTTCCGCCAGGTTGCGCAGTTGGGCCAAGTAATTGAAATAAAAATTGACTTGGACTATTCACACAAACTGTTAGACTAGTTGAAACTCCAGCACTTGGACCCTGTGTAATATTTACGACAACTGAAGCAGAATCGTTTCCGCACGGTGCGTTACCATTAACTGTATAAACATATGTCCCAGCTAAATCAGTTGATGGATCAAAAAGATTGCTTCCACTACTCAACACTGGTGACCATGTTCCACCTGATTGTGGTGATCCTCCAAGATAAGTGGTCAAATCCACAGGATCGAGATTTGAACATAAATTAGCAATTCCGTCATTTCCTGCGTTTGCTTGCGGAACAATCGTAACTGTTACTAATGCAGTATCGTTTACACAAGGAGGTGCTCCAGCGACGGTATAAACATAATTTCCAGGAGCATCAACAGTTGGATCGAAAACCCCCGTTCCGCTTGCCAATAAGGGGAACCATGTTCCTCCAGGTTGCGCATTGGCGCCTAATAATTCAAATAGGTTCTGAGTTGAACCATTGCTACATAAAGATATCGCAGCATTACTTCCTGCGACAGGCGGCTGTGTTACTGTTATCGTGGTAGATCCCGTCAATAATTGAGAACAACTTGGTGGACCATCTAAAATAATACTAACTAAATTAAAAGTAGAAGTTACCAATAAAGGTATATTCAAAGTAAAAATTCCCGACGCACCTATATTTAAAGTACTAGTAGGTCCATTATTAATATTATAAGTGACGATGGTGTTTGGTGTACCAGTAAATACTATCGAAGCCGAACTCCCTGAACAAACCGTTCCTGAAGAAGTTACGGTCGCTGTTGGCAATGGATTTACAGTTAAAACACTAGATGCAATTGTACTAACACAATTGGTAGTGGTATCGGTAATAGTGACGCTATAGGTACCTGCTACATTTGATATAAAACTTGACACGTCCCCAGGATTTGCGACGCCAGTTGGCACCGTCCAAGAATAAGTATAACTTCCAGCTTGACCCGGAACGGCGGTTATCGTTGCATTATCACCAAAACAAACTGCTGGAGTAGTGATAGAAACTGTTGGCGTTGGACTAATAACGACTGTTCCAAAATCTATAGTACTTGCGCAGGTTGATGTTATGTTTGTTATTACGACACCATAAATTCCTGGAAAAGTCGTATTAAAAGTAGACGTATTTCCTGGATCTGGAGCACCAGAGGGAACAGTCCATGAATAAGTATAGTCTGAAGGCACACCACTACCAGGCGTCGCAGTTATCGTTGCCTCTGCCCCTGAACAAATAGACACATCATTTACAGTTACTGTGGGTGCTGGACTAGCAATTACTTCTCCCGACGCACTTGCGCTTTGGCAGGTTGTTGTTAGGTCTGTTATTACAACACTATATATTCCTAGTACAGAAGTCGAAAATGTAGCCACATCACCTGGAAGATTTGCACCTACAGGCACTGTCCATGCATAAGAATAAGTCCCTGTTGTTCCCGGAGTCGCAGTAATTATTGCGTCTAGACCTGGACAAACAGAAGGATTATTTACGGTTACCGTTGGAGGAGGATTGATAGTGACAGTACCAGCTGTTGTGCTTACACATGTCGTAATTGTATCTGTAATTTGAACACTATATGTTCCCGGTGTGGTCGTCGTAAATGTATTGACATTACCTGGATCGGCAGCACCGCTTGGTACCGTCCAAGCATACGAATAAGTACCTGGCGAACCTGGAGTGGCTGTTATGGTTGCAGTGCCACCAGAACAAATTAACGAACTTGTTACCGTTACAGTTGGTGTAGGATTGATAACTACGGTAACAGCAGTACTTGCACTAGGACAATTAGTCGACGAATCAGTTATTATCAAACTGTAACTGCCTGCAACCGCCGTTGAAAAAGTAGCGACATTGCCAGGATTAGTAGCGCTAGAAGGAACAGACCATTGATAATTATAATTACCTGGCACACTTGGAGTAGCAGTAACTGTAGCATTTTGTCCTGAGCAAACAGGAGCACTAACTATTGCAACAACAGGTATAGGATTGATAACTACCGTAGTTGAGACACTCGAACTTGGGCAAGTGGTAACCGTATTAGTTACAATTACACTATACGATCCTGGAATTGAAGTAGAAAAACTTGCAACATTTCCCGGATCAGTTGCTCCTGCTGGAAATGTCCAAACGAAATTATAATTACCAGCTGGATTTGGTGTTGCAGTAACCGTTGCACTATTACCAGCACAAACAGGAGGAGAACTAACTGTAACTGTTGGAACTGGATTTATTGTCAAAGTCCCGGTTGCGCTATCGCTTACACAAGTCGTTACTGTATCAGTTATTATTACGGAATAATTACCCGCAACTGTTGCATTAAATGTTGCTACATTTCCTGGCAATGTCGCCCCAGTTGGCACCGTCCATGCATAACTATAATTTCCCGCCGAACCAGGAACAGCAGTTACTACAGCACTTTGTCCCGGACAAATAGTAGCGTTGACTACTGTAACACTTACAGTTGGTCGGGGATTAATAGTAACATTTGTTGAGACACTAGCGCTCTGGCATGTCGTTGTAGTATTTGTAATCACCACACTATATTGACCTACAAATGAAGTAGAAAAACTTGCAACATTTCCCGGATTGGTAGCACCAGCTGGAAACGTCCAAGCGTATGTATAATTTCCGGCCGGACTAGGTACAGCGGTCACCGTTGCATTTGTCCCTGCACAAACTGGAGGACTCGTAACCGTAACTGTTGGCTGCACATTAATTACCACTGTTGTTGATGCACTCGCACTCGCACAATTCGTAACAGTATTTGTCATTACAACACTATAAAGACCCGCAACAGAGGTAGGAAAGGAAGCCACATTGCCTGGGTTAGTAAATCCTATTGGCACAGTCCAAACATATGAATAAGTACCAGCGCTACCAGGAGTCGCAGTCACTGTAGCATTGTTTCCTGCACAAACTGGTGGCGAACTAACAGAAACAGTTGGTAACGGACTAATAGTCAAAATACTCGAAGCACTAACACTAACACAGTTGGTTAACGTATTTGTAATAATTACGCTGTAATTTCCTGCAATGGTTGAGCTAAAAGTTGCTACATTTCCGGGAGGTGTTACGCCAGCCGGAACAGTCCATGCATAATTGAAAGTACCAGCAGTTCCAGGAACAGCTGTAATAGCAGCACTTTGACCTGGACAGATGGTAGGATTTACAATAGAAACACTAACGGTAGGCAACGGATTAATTACCACATTTACTGAAACACTAGCACTTGGACAAGTGGTAGTCAAATTTGTCATTATTACACTATATGTACCAGGAACTGTAGTTAAAAATGAAGCAACGTTTCCTGGATCAGTAGCGCCAGCCGGAAAAGTCCAACTATAACTATAATTTCCAGGCGCGGCAGGCGTAGCAGTCACGGTGGCATTTGCACCTGAACAAACTGGCGAACTAGCCACAGTTAAAGTAGGCAAGGCAACTACAGTAAAAGTAACACTTCCAGAAGCTGGAGTTGTACAACTAGGAACACCAGCGGAAGACACACTTACTAGAGTGTAGGTTGTATTTAATGTTAGGAATGGAGTAGTTAAGGTAAAATTGCCGGAAGCATTTAACGTAATCACCTGGTTTGGACCAGTCCCTGTAGAATAAGTAACCGTCGCACCAGGAGTACCAACAAAATCAATAAATCCATTTCTTCCAAAGCAAACATTAGCATTCGTTGTACTAATAGAGGCCGTTGGCAAAGGCAATAAAATTATAGTTACAGTAGACGTTACATTAGGACAAGGCGCCGAAGAAACAGTATACGTAAAAGTATAAGGACTTCCAGAAAGTGTCAATGTCGACACATTCACACTTCCAAGATTACCACCACTTGTTGTCAACGGTCCACTCCATGTTCCGGTTGCGTCTGGATTTCCGGTTAATTCGTCAAATAAGTTAAAGCTTGGAAAAGTAGGCAAATCATTCACACAAATTCTCTTAACAGCGCTTACACCGGGATTACCAGGTTCTACTAAAAATGTTTGCACTTGTAATCTTGCTGCACTTTCGCAAGGCAAATCTACAGTAGTAGCATAATAACTTTGACCCGAAGCCAAAGGAGTTGTAGAAGGAATTGCAATATTTGACGTTGCCGACGCATACCAGTTATTATTTCCGCTCGCAATAATATTATCTAAAGTTGGCGGATTATTTGGATCATTGCAAAAGAACTGAATTGGATTGCCAGCAGGAATCGGTACCACACCAATTGTAGCTTGAACACTTCTTCTCGAAGTCTCGCATCCTGTTATTGGATTAGTTTGACTCGCATAATAAAAAGCATTGTCAATCAAAATGGTTGTTGGCGCCAATGGAGAGCCTCCCGAAGCAGATAAATACCATTGAATATTATTTCCGGTAGCCGTCAAATCAGCAACCGTAGCATCAGACTGAGCATCCACACACGGACCTTGAAATGGTTGCGCAATAGGTTTGCCGTAAATTGTCACTAATACACTTGGTCGCGTCCCACAAGTACCTGCGGTATTATCTACAAAATAAGACGCACCACTAACCAGTACAAATCCACTTGGCAACGGAGTTGTTGAAGTTGCAGAATCATACCAGACCACACCTCCCCCAGTATCTGTCGCTACTAAATTAGCAACAGTAGGAGAACTTGGAGCGAATTGAATATCACAAAAAGTTTGTGGACTAGTAGCAGTTGGACACTGACCATACGTCATCGTCGCAAGCGCAAAAAACAAAATGGAATAGAGTATTTTTTTACTAAGAGTATTAATTCTCATAAGCATAACAAATTGACCAATTAAGAAATTTAAAAAGACTATCAAATAGCGCTTTCATAATAAAAATCTAATGTTTTTAGAATTCAATTCACCGTTTAAACAAAACGGAATTATTCAAAAAACTATAGTCTAAATTACACCACTATATTAATTCATTTTATCTTTTTAATTTTTGGCTTTTTTTTATATTATGAACAAAATCATTAACAATTTGTTGATAACAAAAAAATAAAATTAAGATATTAAAAAATTAATAATGAACGTATTAGAGGTGCAAAATCAATGTTATTAACATAATGCAATTTTACAAACGCGTCAATTTATTCCCAATTTTGATTTTGCCGTTTATAAAAAAAAACTCCAAAAACAAGTTCTGGAGTTTAATTAGTGACACTAAGGAAATCAGCGATTTCTATAAGAAATGGTCTGGTCGTTTACCGTTCTCCTTTTTCCATGTAGTTTACTATATTATATACAACAATGAAATCTTTATGATTTATATACAGTTGCTTTCTGTTATTTTGATTCTTCCTAGTAATAATTGAAAGCGTAAAAGGAACGCCATCATCATCCCGACAGGTGAAAGGATAAACCAAATCATTTTCATTTTCCTCTTTCTCCTGATAACTCACAATTTCGTATAATTGAATTTCTTGCGAATACAAGATAAATCTATTTTTAGTGGTATCCAACGAAATTATTAGCGATGTCTCCTTCAAATCAGACCATTTCCCCCACTCTCCTTTTTCGTTTTTCTCCATTACGCTTAAACCAGTTGCCATAAATTTGTAGGTCTGCGCCCCAGCCATTAAAAGCGATAAGAAAAAGAAAACGATACTATATCTCAATTTTAATTTCATACGGTCTTTGTTTATTTCTTTAGAAGTTTATTGACTCTAGTTTATTTTTAACCAACGTAAATTCAGAGATAATGTCCTCCATGATTTGACTCACAGGAGCAATATTATCAATCAATCCTGCAATTTGTCCAATTTCTAATTCACCTTCAATCAAATCGCCTTCAAACATTCCTTTTTTGGCTCTGGCTCTTCCCAACAATAACTTAAGTTCAGCCGTCGTTGGACATTTCTCGTAGAGCGCCTGCAAATCATCATAAAATTTGTTCTTAATAAGCCGAACAGGAGCTAGTTCTTTCAAAGTTAGTTGTGTTCCGCCCTCCTCTACTTCCAATATGGTTTTCTTAAAATTCTCGTGCGATGAAGATTCGATAGAGGCTGCAAATCGGCTTCCCATTTGAACCCCATCGGCACCCAAAATCATAGCAGCCAACATTCCTCTACCCGTCGCAATTCCACCAGCAGCAATTAAAGGAATGGAAATATTTCTTTTCACCATCGGAATTAAAGTCAATGTTGTCGTTTCCTCTCGTCCGTTATGCCCACCCGCTTCAAAGCCTTCAGCAACCACTGCGTCAACGCCGGCATCTTGAGCTTTCAATGCAAATTTCGAACTACTTACGACATGCACAACCGTGATCCCGTTTTCTTTCAACAAACTTGTCCATGTTTTTGGATTTCCCGCGGAAGTAAAAACGATTTTCACGCCCTCTTCCATAATAATAGTAATGATCTCTTCAATATTGGGATATAACATCGGAACATTGACACCAAATGGTTTATCGGTTGCTTTTTTACATTTTTGAATGTGTTCGCGCAATACTTCAGGATACATCGAACCCGCACCAATCAATCCCAAGCCTCCAGCATTGCTCACTGCACTCGCTAGTTTATAGCCGCTGTTCCAAATCATTCCACCTTGAACAATTGGGTACTGTATTTTGAAAAGGTCCGTAATTCTATTCATTATCGTTTGGATATTTTTCCAGATTGCGACCCATTCTTACTCGTGATTTGATACGAATACATGCCAGAAGAGATCCCAGTAAGATCTACTCTTTTGTTCTCCGCATTAATTGCTTTTGACAAAATCAATTGCCCCATAGAATTGTAAAAATATATCGTCGCGTCGCCGTATCCGGCTGGAAATGCAATCGAAACTGAATCGACAACTGGATTTGGATAAATCATAAACTTTTGCTCATCGACTGTGTTCAATTTCAATAAACCACTATTCAGTGCCTGATTAAAATCTGGAATTCCATATCCCAATTCAGTCGTTGGACTATTATAAATGCTCGCTGATTGTTTTATCAATTGTATGATTTCGGCATTAGTTGCATTGGGCAAAGCTTGCCATAAACAAGCCACCATTCCTGCCGTAATTGGTCCAGAAAATGAAGTCCCACTTGCGGTAGTTATATTCCCACTAGTAGAAGACAAAACAGACTGTTGTCCTTGCGCAACGACATCTGGCTTTACTCTTTCATCAAAGGATGGACCTTGCGAACTAAAACTTGCATAATTCCCTGCGGCATTAACCGCTCCAATAGCCAAAGCATTGATGGCGTCTGCTGGCGCGGATATATAAAACCACGGATCATTTCCTGAATTTCCGGCTGAATTGACGCATACCATTCCACGAGTAAAAGCAATATCCAATCCCTTTGAAATAAACGTAGATGTGCCATTCATGTCAGCATACGTAAAATTATAATTGGGATTGTCAAATTCTGTATACCCTAATGAAGTTGTAATAATATCAGCACCTACTCTATCTGCTTCTTCCGCAGCTTCTACCCAAAGTGACAATTCTAATGGCCATTCATTGTCGCCATCTTCTGTTATAAACAAATAATAGGAAGCATCCGGAGCCGTTCCAACCAATTCATTATCTTGAAATCCACCCATCGTTGATAAGACCATCGTTCCGTGCGAAATTCCAGTGTAGAAATCCGCATTGCGATTAACATAGTCGTAACCTCCTAAAATCTGATTGTTATCGCGCAACCTCGAAAATGGAGGGGCGATATCTACACCAGGAAATCCGCCATCCATCACCGCAATTATCTTTCCTGTCCCAGTAAAATTTTGTTGATGTAAAAGCTGACCATTTAGCATCTCAATTTGATTGGCAGAGCTACCATAATTGAAAAATGAATCTGTTTCAAACTTCTTATTCACCTTTTTCATTTTCTTGCGAGGAACAACAGGTCTCAATGGATTATTCAACAATCGATTGGCAAAATCAACACGCTCTACAAAATTTAAAGTAGTAAGTGCCCGAATTGTTTCTTCCGATCCCTGAACGTGCATGGCATTAAACCATTTTGATTTGGCAAGCACAACGATTCCTTGTGTGGCCGTAATTTGGTCAATATAGGTTTGAGTAATTGGAGCGTCTTTAATATCTAAGGCAATATTTTGCGTTATCCTTCTGTCTAAAGACCTTTGCGACAATTCGGAAAGCGGATTGTCGAAAAAAGCTTGTGCGTTGGGTTTTGCATTAAAGTAAACCCAGGCATCTTCCTGACTGTAGGTAGCGCTTGAAAAAACAATCACTACTAGTAAAACGAATTTTTTCATAATCTAATTTTTTGATTCAGTAAACTTACGAAATTACTCCAGATCCAACTAATTCATCATCAAGATACCAAGCCACAAATTGCCCGGAGGTAATTGCAGATTGCGGTTGATCAAACGAAACAAACAATCCTTTTTCAAATTGGTGTAAAGTGGCCGATTGCAATTCCTGACGGTATCTAATTCGGGCTTGTACTTGCAAGGTTTGACCGTTTCCAATCCGCAAATCTTCTCGTATCCAATGCACTTCTTCGGGTTTGACAAAAAGCGACTTTTTAAATAAACCGGGATGGCGGCTTCCTTGACCTGTATAAATGGTATTGGTTTCTACATCCGTAGCAATAACAAATAAGGCTTCCGCGGTTCCTCCGACATTTAATCCTTTGCGTTGGCCCGTCGTAAAGTAATGAGCACCTTGATGTTTCCCAACCACTTTTCCCATGGCAGGTTCGTATTGTATTGAAGTAGATTCTAATTCTAAATGTTCTTCTAGTGAATTTGACGCTGATCTTATCTCGCTGTAGACAGGCAAGTCCGACGCCACTTCGAAAATCAATCCTGGTTTTGGCTGCAATTTCTGCTGCAAGAATTCAGGTAATTTTACCTTTCCAATAAAACAAAGTCCTTGGGAATCTTTCTTTTCAGCGGTCACCAAATCCATTTCTGCTGCGATTGCACGAACTTCTGGCTTGGTTAACTCGCCAATCGGAAAAAGTGATTTCGATAACTGTTCTTGAGATAATTGACAAAGAAAATAAGACTGATCTTTGTTGGTGTCAACACCCGCCAAAAGTTGATAGATGGTTTTTCCGTCTTTTTCCAACTCCCCTTTTCTACAATAATGCCCAGTCGCGACATAATCAGCACCTAGGCTCAATGCAATTTTCATAAAAACATCAAACTTGATTTCACGATTGCATAAAATATCTGGGTTGGGCGTTCGACCTTTCTCGTATTCATTGAACATGTAGTCGACAATCTTCTCTTTATACTGTTCGCTTAAATCAACCGTTTGAAATGGAATTCCGAGTTTTTGAGCGACTAAAAGTGCGTCGTTGCTATCTTCGAGCCATGGACATTCATTAGAAATGGTCACAGAATCATCATGCCAATTTTTCATAAACAGACCAATCACTTCATAGCCTTGCTGTTGCAACAAGTACGCTGCTACGCTTGAATCTACTCCGCCAGAAAGCCCAATAACGACTCGTTTCATTTTGCCAATTTTGCAGCAAAAATACGATAAAATTTTATTTGGATTTTGCTTTTACAAGTTTCTTAACCTTTGACATATTTTCTTCGCTGACCAACTTTCCGTTTGCGTAAAATTGCCAAATTCCTTTTTTCTTGCCATTCACATAAATGCCTTGTGCCACTATATTTCCTTGCGGATCTCTATAGATTGCTTTGCCATCAAATTGCCCATTCTTATAATTAGACTCTTCTAAGATTACACCATTTGTAGTATACTTTTTGTATGAACCGTTTTTAACACCATTGGAATAAGTGGTTTCTTCTGCAATTTTAGCATCAGGATAAAAGACACTCCTAGTCCCGTCGAGTTTGCCTTTGACATATTGCTCTAACGTCATAATTACCTTCGAATTTTCGTGGTAATATTTCCATTGACCCTCATAAAGTTTGTTGACCACTTTACCTTCACTAACAACATTCTTCGATTGATTGTAGAAAATGGTATAAGCCGAGTTGTCTTTTTTGTTGAATTCTCTTGTAGCGATTACTGTTTGTGCTTGGGTGTCGTCATAGTATTTAAATGTTCCGACTTCTTTACCATGATCGAACGTGCCATCATAACGCAATCGTTTAGATTCCGGATAATAGCCTTTCCACAATCCGTTCTTATTGCCTTTTTCGTCCAGTTGATTGACGTCTGTTTGTGCATTTGCAATAGTATTTAGTGCCAAAACGAGCATAATTGCAAAGAACCTTTTATTAATTTTCATAAATCTAGTAAACATATCATTTTGTAAAACTTCACTAAGCATTTTTTAGTATGTCAAAAGTACATTATTATTTTGATTGTCGCTTAGAGGCAATCTGTCTTTACTAGTAATAACTACTTATATTTCTATTTATTGTTGCTACATAATAGTCGAAAATGATAGTAAACACTCTTAAAATAAATCCCAAAACCAAGCTGAATTGTAGCGATTTAAGAAAATATTATCATTTTACTAAATTTTGTTTGATAGATTTGCAATCTAATTAAACACTCTATAAACTATGAAAACAAACATTAAATTTATTTTAGTAGCACTAATTGCTATTGTGTCCTTTTCAGTTACTTCTTGTAGCAGCAGCAGCGATAGTTCAGATCCTGCTCCTACACCTCAGACCATCACTCAAATTGCACAAGGAAATGCGAATTTGTCTCTTTTGGTAAAAGCATTAACAAAAACTGATCTTGCAGGAACGTTGAACGCAGCGGGTACTTATACTGTTTTCGCTCCAGATAATACTGCCTTCATTGCTGCTGGTTATACTGATGCAGCTGCTATTGATGCCTTAACAACTGAAGAAACTGCTGCACTGAAAAATATTTTATTAAACCATGTACTTTCAACAAAAAAAACAGCGGCTGAATTAACCACTGGTTATAAAAAGACATTGGCTGTTCCCGTTGCAAATCCAACAGGAAAAATAGATATGTTCGTAAGTAATACTGCAGATGGAGTTATTTTAAATTCCACCAGCGAAGTATCAACTCCAAATATCGCTGCTTCAAATGGAATAATACATATTGTGGATGAAGTAATTGCTTTGCCTTCTATAGTTACTTTTGTGGGCTCAGATCCAAATTTAACCTCTTTATATGCTGCAGTAACTAGACTTGATCAAGCATCAGCTGGTTTTGTTGGACTCCTAAGTGGCACAACTTCTTCTCCATTTACTGTTTTTGCACCCACTAATGCTGCTTTTACTTCTTATCCTACAGAATCAGGTAACACTGCAAGTGAATTAACGGGAGGAAATTTGACCAAGATCTTAAAATATCATGTTGTTTCAGGGCAAAATTATAGTTCATCACAATTGTTTGGTTTAACAACACTGACAACTCTTTTAGATACTGGTGCGTCAGGATTTCAAGCTATTACGGTTGTCGCAAATCCTGCAAGTGGATTGCAACTTAAAGACAATAATAATAAATCAACTTCTCTTGATGTAGCTTACGACATTCAAGCTAACAATGGTATCATTCATCAAATAAAAAATGTTTTGAAACCAAATTTGTAGCATTTAAGATATAACAATCAAAAAAGCCTTCCTAACCGAAGGCTTTTTTATTTTCCAAGCTTCGTCTCATCCAACAACCGTTGCAAATGGGTTTTTTCGCGAATAGGCAATTTAGATCTGATTGCAATGAATAACTCTCTGTTTTTGGGCTCCTCTATTAATTTACGAATATTGTCCTTGCAAAATTTCACATATTGCCAACGATGATGCGCCGTGCCATAAGCCAAACTTCTAAACACATCTTCGGTGTGGATCTCTAATTGTAATAGTCTTTCGAGCGCTTCTTGCTGTACATTCGAATCGTAATTGGTACCCGTAAATTGTAGCAATTGCAAATAGGCTTCCATTTTTTTCTTGGTATCCGAATAGGTCAAAAAGGACAGATATAAATGCAGTATTTTTAAGTTCTGATTCTGGAAACCAATCCAATCTTTAGACGCTTCCATATAAAATTCTCGACGGTCTGTAAACTGTTTCCATAACTTAAATAAGGCCACTTCTTGCGTATCATAACTGGCATCATTCAATAGGGTTTCGTAGGCAACTCTAAAACTTTCTGGGATTTCTGAAACGGCGTTTGCGACCGCTTGTCGAACAGGTAATTCGTTGGTGCTCAGCGCCGCATTCAACAACCATTCTTTATTTTCGAATGGCAAGGAAATCGACTGATAAACCAACAATTCTTTAATTTGATAATAAGCACTACTTTGCATAATGTTCAGAATTTTCTCGCGATCATTAATCAAATCTAAAGGTTGTTCTTGAAGCGACAAATATTGCTTCATAAACGTATTCTTTAGCAGTAAATCTTGAACTTCCTGAGCCGGAAACTCCGTTCCTTCCAACCATTTCTTTCTAAAATTGACCGTATCAAAATCTGAAACCAAGTTAATTTCATTCAAAAAATCATTGGTCGTTACGTTTTGAAACGCATATTTCCTCAAATAATTCCTTACGGCCTTATTGAATTTCTCGGCACCAATGCTTTCTCGAAGTGCATGCAAGGCCCACGCTCCTTTTTGATAAAAAGACAAGGAACTCGCTTTTTCGTTCAAGATCGGAATTGTATCAGTTTTAGCGGCTTGCATCAATTGTCCAGACATCGTGTACAACTTCTCATAAAAATAATCGTCTCCAAAAACCGCCCGTTCCGCCAAGAGCGCATAGTATGTAGCAAATCCTTCTTGCAACCAATGGTCTTTACCTGATTTGGCTGTTACTAAATCGCCAAACCATTGATGCGCCAATTCGTGAGCGCCTACATTTGCATAGTTTCTGTCATTGAAACCATTTTGATCTACCATAAAATCTCTCGAAAACAAGGTAGAAGTAGTGTTTTCCATGCCAGCATAAAGAAAATCATGCACTGGAATTTGTCTGTATATTTTCCACGGATAAGGTACACCAATTTCCTTTTCTAAAAAGTCGAATATTTTTGCGCTATTTCGATAAGTTGGCTCGACCAAAGTACTGTCGGTATCTTCAAAATAATCGACTAGAGGAACGCCAGACAGCGACCGCGACTCTTGTTTCTTAAAATGGCCTATAGCTAACATGACCAAGTAGCTACTCATTGGATTCGTCATTTGGTACGACCACTTTATATTATCGCCAACCGACGCTTTCTTCAGCAACGCTCCGTTTGAAATCACTTCAAAACTCTTTTGAAAAACAATCGTCAAACCAAAAACAACCTTCTCGTTGACATCGTCAAAACTGGGCAACCAATGACTGGTATATTTCCCTTGACCTTGCGTCCAAATTTGACCATTTACTTCCTCTGGCGTATCAATTTCCTTGGAAAAATCCCAATTGACAAAGTACATCGTCTGCGTGGGAAAAGCATCGTAGTTGAAAGTCAACGTGTTTTTGCCTTTTTTGTAACCTTCAAATAGCAACAATTGCTTCTTATTTTCCTTAAATTTTACTTCTTTCCCATTGATTTTCATATTAGTAAAAACCATCTTTTGTGCGTCGATTCGAATGGTATCAATCAGCTGTTTGACTTCGAAAGTGTACGACACTTCACCCACAACGTTGCGCTTAATCGGATTAATTTCAATCGATGCATTCATTGTTTTAAAATCGACAGATTGCAATTGCTGTGAAAATGCTACCGCACTAAGTAAGAGTAAAAAATAATATCGCATGGTCTCGTTTTATTTCCGAATAATGGGCAAATATACTGCGAGAATTTGCAATTTTTTAGTTTTAAAACTTTCATATTTCACAGTTTTAAAATTATAGCTTATATTCGCTTTTAATATTTTAAGCCATTCAAAAATCTATTAATTCCTTCCGCTGCAATGTCGAATCTTCTTCAAACTCCCATCGAATATTTAAAAGGCGTCGGACCCAATCGTGGCGATCTGCTTCGCAAAGAGTTAGGCATTCGCTTTTATGAAGATTTAATACAACACTATCCAAATCGTTATATCGATCGAACGCGCTACTATAAAATTCGCGAATTACAAAACCAACCCGCAGAAGTTCAACTGATTGGAAAGATCATCAACATCAAAATGGTAGAACAAAAACGGGGCAAAAGATTGGTCGCCACGTTTGTAGATGAAACTGGGCAAATGGAATTGGTGTGGTTTCAAGGCCACAAATGGATCAAAGACAGTTTGCAACTCAATGTTCCTATTGTTATCTTTGGAAAATGTACTTCGTACAATCATGTGTTCACGATGTCACATCCGGAAATCGAACTATTTTCGGAGCACAACAAAGGGTTGCGCTCGGCTTTGCAACCAGTTTATCCGTCGACAGAAACACTCACCAATCGTGGCATTTCCAGTCGTGTCGTTTCCAAAATGATGCAACAATTATTTCTGGAAACACAAAATTTATTTTCGGAAACCTTACCAACCTACTTGATTTCAGATCTAAGATTGATGTCAAAAAAAGAAGCGTTATTCAACATTCATTTTCCCACAAGTAATGATGCTTTAGCGAGAGCACAATTTCGACTCAAATTCGAAGAATTGTTCTTTATTCAATTGCAATTAATTACGAAAAACCTCATTCGAAAACACAAAATAAAAGGCCATGCTTTCTCTCAAGTGGGCGAATACTTTAACGAATTCTTCCAAAACCATTTGCCATTTGAATTGACCAATGCGCAAAAACGCGTCATCAAGGAAATCAGAAATGACATGGGAAATCCGGCACAAATGAATCGTTTGCTACAAGGCGATGTCGGTTCTGGAAAAACAATTGTGGCGTTTATGAGTATGCTTTTGGCACTCGACAACGGATTCCAAGCCTGTTTAATGGCACCCACTGAAATTCTGGCGAATCAACACTTTTTTGGATTAAACGAATTGGCTAAAGATTTAAATATCAATATTAAAATACTTACTGGCTCGACGAAAACTTCCGAAAGAAAAATCATACATGACGCATTAGAAGACGGCAGTTTGCACATCATCATCGGAACACACGCGCTACTAGAAGACAAAGTACAATTTAAGAATCTGGGACTCGCGATTATCGACGAGCAACATCGTTTTGGCGTAGAACAACGTTCTAAATTGTGGCAAAAAAATACCATTCCACCCCACGTTTTAGTCATGACCGCGACTCCTATTCCGCGAACTTTAGCAATGAGTTTGTATGGCGACTTAGACATTTCGGTGATTGATGAATTGCCACCGGGACGAAAACCAATTCAAACCGTGCATCGATTTGATTCCAATCGCCTCAAAGTGTGGAAATTTATTCGCGATGAAATTGCCAAAGGAAGGCAAATCTATATTGTTTATCCATTGATTCAAGAATCTGAAAAAATGGATTTCAAAGATTTGATGGACGGTTATGAAAGTATTTCTAGAGATTTTCCGTTGCCGCAATATGCAATTTCTATCCTTCACGGAAAAATGAAACCAGCCGACAAAGACACTGAAATGAAGCGATTCGCTGAAGGCAAAACCAACATTATGGTCGCCACCACAGTCATAGAAGTGGGCGTTAATATCCCAAATGCAAGCGTGATGATTATAGAAAGTGCCGAACGTTTTGGTCTGTCCCAACTGCATCAACTTCGTGGTCGCGTGGGTCGTGGCGCTGAACAAAGTTATTGTATCTTGATGACCTCGCACAAATTGTCTTCCGATAGCAAAACCCGAATGGACACGATGTGTCAGACGAACGACGGATTCGAAATTGCCGAAGTCGATCTGAAATTGCGCGGTCCTGGAGACTTGATGGGCAAACAGCAAAGCGGCGTTTTGCAACTTCAAATTGCGGATATCGTGCGCGACAAGGAGATTTTACTTGTAGCACGACACGAAGCAATGAAACTTTTAAAAGCAGATGCACCTATGGAAAAGCCAGAACATGCTGCTTTACGAACAGCTTTTATCGCGCTTTCGAAGAAAAAAAATATTTGGAATTACATTAGTTAAAGCTTTAATTTGAAAATAAATAGAACTAGCGATGATATCCTATAACACCAAAGATTGGTTTACTTTCATTTTCAAATTTCATAAGGCCGATACGTTTCGAACTTTGTTTCCGATTATGATCGCTATTGCTCTTTACGCGGGAATTGTGGGCTACATGGAAGTTGAATATTGGAAACTAGCCGATACCAGTTATATTAAAAATATCACCATCATGCATGGAATGCTGGGGTTCGTCATATCGTTATTGTTAGTTTTTAGAACCAATACGGCCTACGATCGTTGGTGGGAAGGGAGAAAAATGTGGGGCGCGTTAGTGAATAATAGCAGGAATTTTGCGTTGAAACTCGCTGTGATTTTGAAAGACGAAAAAGACAGTCAATATTTCAAAAAGTTAATTCCTACGTATGCCGCAGTGTTGCACCAGCATTTGAGCAACGATGAAACAAGCCAACAATTGTTTGATGATGTTGATTTGGAAATTGACCATCATTTGCATAAACCTAATCAAGTGGCAAAAAAGATGTTTCAAAAATTGAATGATTTGTATGACGAGCAAAAAATATCTGGCGATCAATTGATTATTTTGAATGCCGAAATACAATCATTTACGGATATTTGTGGCGCGTGCGAGCGTATCAAGAATACGCCTATTCCCTATTCTTACAGCGCATTTATTAAGAAGTTTATTTTCTTTTACGTGATGACTTTGCCTTTTGGCTATTCGTTTAGTTTGGGCTATTATACCGCACCTGTCGTCGTTTTTATCTTTTATGTTTTGGCGAGTTTGGAATTGATTGCTGAAGAAATTGAAGATCCTTTTGGTGGCGATGCCAATGATTTGCCGACACAGAAAATCGCGGAAAATATCAAAAAACATGTGGGTGAACTGATGCCCTAGCCCTGATAGTAGCGGTATCCTTTTGCGACGGTTTTCCGCGCAAAAGATTTAGCGGATAGCAGGTTCCCGGCTTCTAAAAAAAAGCATTCCGTTACTTGTTTCTTTTACGAAAGTTTTACTATATTTAGACTTTACTTCTGATATCTTTTTACTATGAACCACCAGCGCGCTTTTATCAATCCACCGCATTTGTCTAAGGAAAAATCTCTTAAGACGTTGGTTGAAAATCGCACGGTCTATTCCTTAAATCATTGCGAATTGAATTTGTTCGAAACGTACGAAGCTTCGGCGCTAGTTCCATTAAAATTTAATGATTTGGTGGTGACCAGTATGTTGCGAGGTAAGAAAGTGATGCATCTTTTTGACGATCCTGAATTTGATTATTTGCCAGGAGAAACGGTAGTGATTCCGTCGAATGTAGAGATGAAAATTGATTTTCCAGAAGCAACCAAGAACAATCCGACACAATGTTTGGCATTGGCGATTGATCAAGCGAAAATTACAGACACACTGCATTTTCTCAATGAGCGTTATCCAAAAGAAGGCAACAATCATTTTTGGCAATTGAATTATCAGAATTACTTTTTTTATAATAATGTCGAATTGGCGGCCACCATCAACAAACTCATCAAGGAATGCATGAGCACTTCGATTACTAAAGATGCTTTAGCAGATTTGACCTTGCAGGAATTATTGATTCGGATTATCCAAACACAAACGGCCAAAGCCATTGATGATGGATTAATGTTGGATCAAAAAAATCCGATGTCGCAGGTGGTGGAATTTATTAGAATGAATTTGAAGGAGAACATCAGCATGAAAAATCTGAGTGAAAAAGCCTGTATGAGTACCACTTCATTCTATCGTTTTTTCAAGCGGGAATTGGGTATGAGTCCATTGGAGTTTGTACTTCACGAAAAAATGAAATGCGCCAAGCAACTTTTAAAAAACCCATCGATTCAAATCAACGAAGTCTGTTATATGTCGGGGTTTGAAGATTGCAATTACTTCATTCGACTCTTTAAAAAGCACGAAGGCATTACACCGAAACAGTATCAATTGTTGTATGTGAATTAATCTTCGAGAAAATGCAACGGTGATAAATCTTGTAATTCTTCTGTTGTAAACATTCTCGATTGTGTGAGAAACCGCAAACCCATTGGAATTTCTAAAGAAAAACTTGAGCCTCGACCTTCGACTACATGAATGGTTAAATGGGTAAATTTCCAATATTCGAATTGGTCTTTACTCATCCAGAACTCGCAATCATCTATGATTCCAAGGCAGACGTCACTTTGTCCGATTTTGAAATCACCTTTTTCGAAGCACATAGGTTGGGAACCATCGCAGCAGCCGCCACTTTGGTGAAACATTAAGTCACCGTATTTGGCTTTTAGTTTTGCAATTAATTCGCTGGCTTCGGGTGTTACGGATACTCTTGGTGTCATGCCGTCATTTTAAGATTGTGTTGCTAAAAAAAAATTAACCGCAAGGAGCGCAAAGTTTTTTGCTAAGTTCGCTATAAAAATTTTAGATTAATGAAGTAACCTTGCGATCCTTGCGAAAAACTTTGCGCACCTTGCGGTTAGAAAAAAACCAACAATTCACTACTTTCTAAAAGAAACCTAACTTGTTTTTATCATACGAAATCAACATGTTTTTCACTTGTCGGTAATGGTCGAGCATCATTTTGTGATTTTCTCTACCGAAACCTGATTTTTTATAACCCCCAAACGGTGCATGTGCTGGATATGCATGGTAACTATTAACCCAAACACGGCCCGCTTGAATAGCTCTTGGCACTTGATATATTTCGTGTGCATCGCGCGTCCAAACGCCTGAACCCAATCCGTATAAAGTGTCGTTGGCGATTTCTATGGCTTCTTCGACCGTTTTGAATGTTGTCACGCACAATACCGGTCCAAAAATTTCCTCTTGAAACACACGCATTTTGTTATTGCCTTTGAAAATTGTAGGTTGAATGTAATAACCGCCCGCCAATTCACCATCAAGATGATTGATTTCGCCACCGACTAAAACTTCAGCGCCTTCTTCTTTTCCTATTTTCAAGTACGATTGAATTTTTTCATACTGATCGTTGGATGCTTGTGCGCCCATCATCACGGTTCCGTCTAACGGATGTCCGATTTTGATGGCTTTGACACGTTCGATAATTCTTGGCATCAACTTGTCATAGATATCTTCTTGAATTAACAAACGAGATGGACAAGTACAGATTTCACCTTGATTTAGGGCAAACATTACTGCACCTTCAATCGCTTTGTCAAAGAATGCATCATCAGCATCAGCAACGGATGAGAAGAAAATATTGGGTGATTTTCCACCTAATTCCATAGTTACGGGAACTAAATTTTCAGAAGCGTATTGCATGATTAAACGTCCAGTTGTAGTTTCTCCAGTAAAGGAAACTTTTGCTACTCTGTCTGATTGCGCTAATGGTTTTCCAGCTTCTAGTCCAAAACCTGTAACGATGTTTAGAACTCCTGGTGGGAGAATATCTTGGATTAATTCCATCAACACCATAATAGAAGTTGGGGTTTGTTCTGCTGGTTTTACGACACAACAGTTTCCGGCAGCTAAAGCTGGAGCGATTTTCCATGTCGCCATAAGCAGTGGGAAATTCCACGGAATGATTTGTCCAACTACACCTAGTGGTTCGCTCAAACATATGCTAACCGTGTTTTCGTCATGTTCAGAAATGCTGCCTTCTTCGGCGCGAATTACACCAGCGAAATACCGGAAATGATCGATAACTAGAGGTAAATCAGCGGCGCGGGTTTCACGAATGGCTTTCCCGTTGTCGATGGTTTCTACGATAGCGAGGTATTCGAGGTTTTCTTCGATGACGTTTGCAATTTTATTTAATAGATTGCTGCGGTGTGCTGCCGAAGATTTTCCCCACGTTTTGAATGCTTCGTGAGCTGCATCTAGTGCTAAATTGACATCGGCTTTGGTCGATCGAGCCGCTTTGGTAAATACTTTTCCGTCGATTGGAGAAATGTTTTCGAAATATTCTCCTCCGACTGGCGGTACAAATTTTCCGCCGATAAAATTGTCATACTGTGCCTTGAATTCAGGTCTTTGAACTATGTTACTCATCTTTTTATGGTTTTTGGTTCGCTCAAATGTACTTTCATGGTTGACATTTGAATAGCACAATTCGGTCAACTGATAGCACTAAATTTCCATATTCCTTTTTTAACGTATTTTTTTTAAGGGATTCTGATTTAATGGGCTTCAAGTTATAGAATTCTCAATTTGTTTTCTTGTGAATCGCATTTGAATACCACTGCCCTAGCCCTGATAGTAGCGGTATCCTTTTGCGCCGGTTTTCGGCGTGAAAGATTTAGCGGATAGCAGGTTCCCGGCTCCTAAAAAAATTGCTTCAAAAAGTTGCCATTTTCTTTCGAACTCCAAACTGCAATGCTTATATTTGCGACCTTAAAATTTGTATTTAAAACCCATGAAAATCTCGTACAACTGGTTAAAACAATTCATTAAAATCGATTGGAAATCTGACGAAACTGCAGCGCTATTAACCGATCTTGGTTTAGAAGTGGAAGTCGTAGAAAAATACCAATCCGTAAAAGGTGGTCTGGAAGGGATTGTCGTTGGGCATGTTTTGACTTGTGTACAGCATCCTAATGCCGATCGATTGAAAGTAACTACGGTTGATTTGGGAGATGGCACGCCAGTTCAAATTGTATGTGGCGCCAGCAATGTTGCCGCTGGACAGAAAGTACCTGTTGCCACGATTGGATCGACTTTGTACGATAAAGATGGAAATGCATTCGTCATCAAGAAAGGAAAAATTCGAGACGAGGAAAGTCACGGAATGATCTGCGCTGAAGACGAAATTGGGCTAGGAACGGGCCATGACGGGATTATGGTGTTAGATGCCAATTTGAAACCTGGAACTTCTGTCGCCAAAATCTTTAAAGTAGAAAATGACGAAATCTTTGAAATTGGATTAACGCCCAATCGCGCCGATGCGATGAGTCACCTTGGAACTGCGAGAGATTTGCGTGCGGGACTTATTCAAAGTGGTGTCAACGTGGAGTTGATTACACCTTCTGTAAGTAACTTTAGAATAGACAAGCGTACTTTAAAAATAGATGTCAAAGTAGAAAACGGCAAATTAGCACCAAGATATTGCGGCGTTACCATTTCAGGAATTACCGTAAAACCGTCACCAGAATGGCTGCAAAACCGTTTAAAATCGATTGGATTAAATCCAAAAAACAATATCGTTGACGTTACTAATTACGTGCTACACGAATTGGGCCAGCCGCTTCACGCCTTTGATGCGTCGAAAATTAACGGTAAAATTTTGGTTAAAACATTGACTGCAGGAACGAAATTTACCACGCTGGATGATGTGGAGCGAACGTTGCATGAAGAGGATTTAATGATTTGCGATGAGAAAGGACCAATGTGTATTGCGGGCGTTTTTGGAGGTAAACACTCTGGTGTTAGCGAAAGCACGACCAACATATTTTTAGAAAGCGCTTATTTTAATCCGGTAAGTATTCGTAAAACAGCTAAGAGACACGGTTTGAGTACAGATGCTTCGTTTCGTTTTGAGCGCGGCATTGATCCGACAATTACCGAATTTGCTTTGAAAAGAGCCGCTTTGTTAATTCAAGAAGTGGCTGGAGGCGAAATTACTTCGGATGTGATCGACATTTATCCAAAGAAGATTGAAGATTTCCCTGTATTTTTGAATTTTGCCAAAACAGCCAAGCTCATTGGACAAGAATTATCTAAAGAAATTATCAAGAAAATTTTGGCGTCGTTGGACATCAAAGTCAATAGTGTTACCGATGCCGGCTTAGGCTTGACCATTCCTGCGTATCGCGTGGATGTCCAAAGAGAAATTGATGTGATTGAAGAAATCCTGCGTGTGTATGGCTATAACAACATCAACTTCACTAAGAAACTCAATGCGACCGTTTCGAACTCAGCACGAACGGAAGATTACAAACTACAAAACATCGTAGGAAATCAACTGAATTCGCTGGGCTTTAATGAAATGATGGCGAATTCCTTAACTAGTCCAGAGTATGTTGCGCTCTCTGAAATGCTGCAAACGGAACACAACGTGACGATGTTGAATCCGCTGAGCAATGAGTTATCAACAATGCGACAATCTTTATTATTTTCTGGATTAGAAGCTATTTCGTATAACATCAATCGTCGAAATTCAGATCTAAAATTATTTGAATTTGGAAAATCGTACCATCGTTTTGAATCGGGTTATGAAGAATTAAAACACCTGACGCTCTTCCTTTCGGGCAATCGAAATGCTGAAAATTGGACTGCGGGGCAAACGCCTACTGATTTCTTCCTTTTTAAGGGATATATCGATGCTATTATTTCTAGATTGGGTATCGACAAAATCAAAACTGAACCACTACAATCAGACGTTTTTGCAGAAGGATTGACCATGGTAATTGGTGAAGAAAAACTGGTCGAATTTGGAACCGTGAGAAAAAATATTCTGAAACACTTTGATATCACACAAGAAGTCTTATTTGCTGATTTTAATTGGAATTTGGTTTTGAAAGTGATCAATACAAAAATCAAGTTTACTGACATTCCGAAATATCCCGAAGTGCGCAGAGATTTGGCGTTGTTACTCGATGAGAACATTAGTTTTGAAGCAATCTACAAAATTGCAAGACAAAGCGAAAAAACGCTATTAAAAGATATTGTTTTGTTTGATGTTTACAACGGCAATAACCTCCCAGAAGGTAAAAAATCTTACGCGATTAGTTTTACCATTCAAGACTTTTCTAAGACACTCACCGACGAACAAATTGACAAAGTAATGAGTAAACTCCAAAAAAGTTTAACGTCGGAACTTGGTGCTATTTTACGTTAATATTGGGTATATTTGTAACTAGAATTCTAACTTTAAAATGATATAAAAATGAAAATGAAATCTTTAGCAATTGTGCTTTTTCTTTTTGCTGTAAACACGATTAGCGCACAATCTACATTTGACAAATGGCCAGCCATTAAGGAGTTTCACGAAGTGATGTCTCAAACTTTCCACCCTTCAGAAGAAGGTAATTTAGATCCAATTAAAACGCGTTCGGAAGAATTAATGAATAAAGCTGCAGTGCTTTTGAAATCGGATATTCCAGCTGAATTTAAAACTGCGGCGGTGTTAGCTTCTGCTGAAAAATTACAATTAAAAAGCAAATCTTTGCATAAATTAGTGCAGTCAAAAGGTGCGGATGCCGATATTAAAAAATCGTTGGCGGAACTTCATGATGTTTTTCATGAAATAGTGGGACTTTGCGCCGAGAAGAAATAAGGAAACTACTATAAAAACATAAAAGTGGTTTTTTTAAGAATTGGCCACGAATTGACGAATTTTTGAAAATTTATTCGTGAATTCGTGGCTTATTTTTTTTTCAACAAATCGTAAATCTAAAATCCTAAATCTAAAATTAAACTTTACATTTGGGCTTTCAAAAATTAAGTTATTATGGTTTATAAATTCAGAGTAATTCTCGACACTGAAGAAGATATTTTTAGAGACATTGCCATTCTTGAAGACGATACTTTAGAGGATTTACACAATGCAATTGTAAATGCTTTTGATTTTGACGGATTGGAATTGGCGTCATTTTACACCTGTGACAACCAATGGAATCAAGACGAAGAAATTCCCCTTTTTGATACGGGAGACGTTGCTGGTGAAATGAAAACGATGGCTGATTATCCTTTGTCTTCAATTCTAGATAAAGAACATACCAAAATTATTTACGTGTATGATTTTCTGAACATGTGGACGTTTTTGGTCGAATTGGCAGCGATTGAAGAAATTGAAGTCGGAGAAACCTATCCAAGTACCTTATTTTCTCATGGCATCATGCCAATGGACGCAGGTGACAAATCGTTTGAAGCAGATATGACCGATGACATCTATGGTGAATTTGAAGATGATTTAGACGAAGACGACCTCGACATGTTTGACGATAACGAAGGCGGCGAAAGTTTTGAGGATTACGGATTTGAGGAGAATTGGAATTAAAAAGTGCCTGAGAAACTGAGTTGCTGAGTTGCTGAGTTTTTTGGTTATATTTGAGTTTAATTTTAAATATACGCCAAATGAAAACTTTCCGAAATTTGCTGATCTGGCAAAAATCAATGATTTTAGTAACCAGTAACTATCAACTAACACAAAAATTCCCTAAAGAAGAAATCTTTGGATTGACTTCCCAAATTAGAAGATGTTCAGTTTCCATTCCGAGTAATATTGCTGAAGGATATGGAAGGCAAAGCAACAAAGAATTTGCTAGATTTTTGAATATTGCTGTCAGCTCTTTATTTGAATATCAAACCCAAATTGAAATTGCAAAAAATATAAATTACATAAACGAAGAAGAATTTAACCAATTATATGAGAAAAGTAGGGAATTAGAAGCGATGATTATCTCCTTTACCAAAAAAGTGAATTCGGTAAACTAGAAAACTCAGAAACTCAGAAACTCAGCAACTCAGCAACTCAAAAATGATCAACTTATACAATACCCACATCGAAAACCTTTCTATTCACAGAGTGGGAAATAAAAGCCGAAACGAAGCAATTTTTCTATCTGACCAACCCTACAATTTGAACGATGAGATTGTACCCTTGCTCAAAGAATATTTTCTAAAACCATTTCGAGAAAAAGAAGAAAACTATTTTCAATTTGCGCATGAAGTCGACTTGGATTACAATGACATGTATAAACTTGTAAGTGAAGTTTTCGACAATCCGAGCAGCATTCATGATGTTTCTAAAAAAATCACGAAACATTTGTTCGAGCAGTCCAATCATCCGCACATCAAGAATGGTGAAGTGTATGTAACGTATTTGACTAACTTGAATATCGACAATACTATAGTGGATGCTGTGGGCATTTTTAAAAGTGAAATACAATCAGATTTCATGCAATTTGAGGAGAAAGGCAGCACACTGGAAATGATTTTGCAACAAGGCATCAACCTCAACAAATTAGACAAAGGTTGCCTGATTTTCAACCACAAAAAAGAAGAAGGTTTCAAAATATTGTCTGTAGATAGCAACAGATACGACGCTCGTTATTGGCTAGAACATTTTCTTTCGGTTGATGCTTTTGAAGATGAAAATTTTATCACCAAAAAGTACCTAAAATTCTGTCAAGGCTTCGCCAAAGACGTTGTTTTTCCAGCGGAAGACAAGAAAGAAGAAGTAATGTTTATGAATCGATCGGTGAATTATTTTGCCAAAAACGATCAATTTGAAGAAACTAATTTTTTGAATGAAGTTTTAGACAATCCCGATTTAATTCCTGAGTTCAAGAACTATAAAGTAGACAAAGGAGAAAAATATTCTATTGAAGACGTTACTACTTTCCCAATTGCCAATGCTGCGGTTTCTGATGCGCGAAAATCTATTAAGAATGTGATCAATTTGGATACACATATTCAAATAAAAATGGACTTTATCAATCCAGAAAGCGCGGAGAAATACGTAGAAAAAGGCTGGGATGAAGAAAAGCAAATGTATTATTATTTGGTGTATTTCAATAAAGAACAAAAGAGTTAAGTTGTTAATTTATAACAAAGTAAATCCTCAACGCTAATGCTATTGGGGATTTTTTTTTTATATTTGATACTGACCAAAATTTGATTTGACATGAAAAAAATATATTGCTTTGGATTGATTTTGTTTACTGTAGCGCTCAGCAGTCAAAAGTTATTTATAACAAAGTCTGTCAATGACAATTCAAATTTGAGTAGTTATTTTTCCAAAATAAATACGACAGACGGCAGTATTATGGCTGATTTTCCAATAACTGCAGATGGCTCTTCGAGCGTTCTTCCAAGGGGTCCTGTATACGGAAGCCAGACTAATTCTATTTATTCTTTTAAAGGAACTCGGATATTTAGCTACAATGCGGACAACTTTCTCGAATATGCGTCCATAGGTGGTTCGGTAGATTTTCTTTACCCCTATGATCAAATAATATTTGTTAAAAATCGTCTTTTTGCCATGCGGTCATACAATACCAATGGATTTAATTACGAATTAACCCTTTTTGAGCTCAATAAAGACGATGGCTCAGTAATATATACGCATACATGGACAGTTGTAGTCGGCACTAATGGTTGGGGCTCCTCCTTTTCACCAATAACCAATGAAATATTTATTGTATTTGGAAACAATCTTTCAAAATACAACATTATCACCCAAGAATTAAATGTTTTTACCTTGCCAGGTGCGAATTTCTCTACATCTTATCCCGGAGTAATTGCTGCACAAGGTCGACTTTTCGCGCGAAAGAAAGATTTTGCGAATGGTCAATCGAATAATTATCTGGTAGAAATTGACCGACAAACAGGCGCGGTAATGGAGACAAATACATTAAATCCAGCTATTGGAAACCTTTACTATCCTGGAAGCCAACTAGTATTCCTGAAAGAAACAAAGGAGATTGCTTGTTTATACTACGGAAGTCCTTCTTTTCCAAATGAAAATATCATTGTGAAATATAATATTGATACCAGTGTTGAAACATTACTACATCTACCTACTGAGATTGCAACTTCTACATTAACAGAAAATTACGCCTCTTTGGTTTCCGTTGATTCAGAAGAATTAGCACTAGATGAGTTTGTGCAAAATTCTAATTCGAAAATCTCAGCGGTCTATAATTTGCTTGGTCAAAGTGTTCCAATCGATACCTACAACCAAATCTTGATTGTTGAATATGAAAATGGAGCAAGAGAAAAAATATTTAATTCAAAATAATAAAATGCAGCATAAGGCAAGTAGCCTATTCTTAGCTTCGATTAAGATTCTTCATGTTGTTTTTGTAAGTAATTAATTATTTTTTTACTCTATTAATGTATTTTAACGACATAAGTTGCTTTTAATCTGCATTTTATATAGGTTTGACGTTTGAAATAATTTCACGTCAAATGAAAAGCACATTCCTCATACCGGTTTATCTTGTAGGCAAAATTGGCTGCCATTTGGCGGGACACCGCTTTGTTACAACACGATCTGTAACGAAATATTTCAAAGAGTACCGATGCAAGAATTGTGGTTTAGAATTGACCAATGATGAAAACGGGAAAAAAGTATCTCTAACGCCTTCCCACCGTGAAATTAATGAAACGCTCAGTCAATTTTACCAAAAACGCCAAAATGCAGGATAGCTAAATTTTATCAGTAACTTTTCCTTAACTTGTTCGACCTATTCCCAATCTAAAAAAACGAACACTTTGGAAACGATCCTTTCAATTGAAAATCTAAACAAGCGTTTTGGACCAATTCACGCGGTCAAGAACGTTTCCCTCGAAATAAAAAAAGGCAATGTATATGGAATTTTGGGTCCAAATGGATCCGGAAAATCAACAACTTTAGGAATTGTTTTGAATGTAGTCAACAAAACTTCAGGAGACTACAGTTGGTTCGGCGGAACGATGCAAACCCATGAAGCGTTGAAAAAAGTAGGAGCTATTATCGAGCGTCCGAATTTCTATCCCTACATGACTGCCCGTGAAAATCTGGAATTGGTTTGTAAGATTAAAGGCATTGCCTATACGAAAGTGCGCGAAAAGCTAGAATTGGTTGGGCTAATGGATCGTGAAAATAGCAAGTTCAGTACCTTTTCTTTGGGAATGAAACAGCGACTTGCCATTGCCTCTGCCCTTCTCAATGATCCTGAAATTTTAATTTTAGACGAGCCAACCAACGGATTAGATCCTCAAGGAATTCATCAAATTAGAGACATCATCAAATTAATCGCATCCCAAGGCACAACCATTTTGTTAGCTTCTCATTTGTTGGATGAAGTAGAAAAGGTTTGCTCACACGTTTTGATTCTTCGAAAAGGCGAAGTGCTTTATTCGGGAAGTGTTGATGCGATGACGTCCAACGAAGGCTTTTTTGAATTGCAAAGCGATGATAATCATCAATTGATGGTATTTCTTTCTGCCTTTGAGGGCATTGATAAACTTTCGGAAGAAAATGGAAAAGTCTATGCCTATTTGAAGAAACCTATCGAATCTAAAGAATTGAATCGTTTCCTTTTTGAAAAGGGCTTAGTGCTAAGTCATTTGGTTAAGCGTAAACATAGTTTAGAAGAGCAATTTCTTCAACTCACTAGCAAATCCCAAATCTAAAATCGTAAAATCCACTATGAAAAGATTACTCGCCATCGAATTGCAAAAAATATGGAAAAACAAAGCCAGTCGTGTTTTGACGCTTGCCTATTTTATCATCTTGTCATTTATTGCGCTTATTGCTTCAGTCAAATTTAATATAGGAAGTTTTCAATTGAGAATCGCCGACGAAGGCATTTTTAATTTTCCATATATCTGGCATTTCAATACCTATATCGCTGCTATTTTGAAGTTCTTTTTGGCTATCGTAATTGTCTCGATGATGGCAAACGAATACAGTTATGGGACCTTAAAGCAAAATCTGATTGACGGCTTGAGTAAGAAAGAATTTGTATTGTCTAAATTCCTAACGGTTTTTGTCTTTGCCGCAAGTTCTACCATTTTTGTGTTCATTATGTCATTAATACTTGGCCTATGCTTTTCTTCTTACACTGAAATTGGTATTATTTTCTCAGAATTGGAGTACTTAGTCGCCTATTTCGTAAAACTTTTAGGCTTCTTCTCCTTCTGCTTGTTCTTGGGCATCTTGGTTAAGCGTTCTGCTTTTGCCTTGGGTTTTTTACTATTATGGAGCATTTTGGAAGGAATTGCTCGGGGAATACTAACATTCAAGGTCTTTCCAGAGGGTAACACAGCCTCCTATATTACAATGCTTTTCCCTTTAGAATCGATGTCGAATTTGATTGTCGAACCATTCTCAAGATTGTCTTTTGTAAAAACCATCGGTACGCAAATCGGTGTAACGCAGATCAAAGACTACAGCGTTCATTGGTACGGAATCTTAATCGTTTTGGCGTGGACCTATTTGTTTATGTTATTCTCCTATAAATTACTGCAAAAAAGAGATTTATAGTATCTTTGCCGATGCTATGAAATTTTTACGTCATTTTCATTTTGTTTTAGTATTCTTTTGCTTAACAGGAAACTGTTTTGGTCAATATATTCAAGTTGATGATACTTATGGTGTTCAGCAACTAATAGAAAATGTTCTGATCAATAGTCCATGCGCCAATGCCAGTAACTTTACAGTATCCGGAGACCCTTTTAGCGGCGGCGAGCAAAGTTTTGGTTACTTTAACGCCGGAACAAGCGGCTTCCCTTTTTCAGAAGGCATCGTTTTGAGTACGTCAAGAGCCAAAAGAACTGAAGGTCCGAATAACAATCTGATTGATGAAGGATTAACTTCCTGGCTCGGTGATTCGGACTTAGAAGACGCTTTAAATATATCAGGAACTTTTAATGCGACCGTCATGGAGTTCGATTTTACTCCGTTAACAAGCAAAATCAGTTTTGACTACATATTTGCTTCCGAAGAATATCAAGGCACTGCACCATGTCAGTATTCAGATGGGTTCGCTTTCTTACTCAAAGAAGCCGGCACTACAAATCCGTATAAGAACCTCGCTCTAATTCCAAATACTACTACACCAGTTTTGGTTACAACGGTCCATCCGAATATACCAGGCCGTTGTCCAGCCATCAACGAGAATTATTTTGGTGGCTATAATGGATCTAATGCAGCAATCAATTTTAATGGACAGACCACTGTACTCACTGCAAAGTCAGACGTCATCCCGGGCAGAACATATCACATAAAATTAGTAATTGCGGATCATGAGAATATTCGCTATGATTCAGCAATATTCCTAGGAGGAGGCAGTTTCGACGTGGGAACAGATTTAGGTCAAGACCAATTGATTTCAACTAATAATCCCGTTTGTGCGAACCAGACTTTCAATATTCAAACCTATGAAATCGGAAGTAATTCCTATAAATGGTTTAAGGATAATGTTGAAATTCCATTAGAAACTAATTCGAATTTGATTGTATCAACTCCTGGAACTTATAGCGTAGAAATCACCTTAGGTGGTACAACTTGCATTGCAAAAGGCAAAATCGTGATTGAATACGCACCAGCGCCTACTTTGACAACCATAAACGTGGAGCAATGCGACGAAGATTTGGATGGCAGTACTTTATTCAATTTGACTAAATTAGATACTACTATTACTAATAATGATCCGAATTTCGGGCCCGTAACCTATTTTGAAAATCTACTCGATGCCCAAAACCAAGTTTTTACAAATGCGATTTTAAATCCAAATTCCTATTCGAGTAGTACGAAAACCATTTATGCTACGGTTACTAATAATTTTGGATGTTTGACTGTTGCCACCATTTCACTTCAAGTTTCTAGTAATGCATTTCCAAATATTGTAGATTTTGAGACCTGCGATTTAGACAATGTAATTGATGGATTTTATGCTTTCCAATTGAGTGATATTGATGCTCAGGTATTGAATGGATTACCCTCTGGGCTAGTCGTTACTTATTATCCAACATATAACGACGCGTTATTGCAAACGAATATCTTACCTTCTATTTATACAAATGAAACGCAATTTATTTCTAGAATTTATGCTAAGATTTTAGATGGAACCAGTTGCTATGGCATTCAACCTGTTGATTTGTATGTAAATAGTCATTCGCCACCTAATTTCGAAGACCAAGAAGTCTATCTATGTGACAATGTCCCTTTAACAGTGAGCATTGCGACCAATTTCTTTTCCTATAATTGGAGTAATGGTGACAATGATTTTTCGACTCAGCTCAATGCACCTGGAGATTATACCGTTACAGTGACAAATAGTGATGGTTGTGAAGCGACTAAAAAATTTATTGCCATTGCATCGGGTGCTCCAACAATAACTTCTGTGGATATTAACGATTTTCAAGGCGACTCAAATTCGGTGACCATCTATGTGACTGGACTCGGAACTTGGGAATACTCGCTAGATGGCATTAGTTACCAAGACAGCCCCGTTTTCAATAATGTTTTACCAGGTGAATATCAAGTTCATGTTCGAGACCAATTCCTTTGCGGTGATGACACTTTCGATATTTTCGTTCTGAATTACACTAGTTTCTTTACACCCAATGACGATACATATAATGATGTTTGGACCATCGAAAATATAGAATTTTACCCTAACGCAGTAATTCAAATCTTTGATAGGTTTGGAAAATTCCTCAAACAAATCGCCCCACAAAATGGTTGGGATGGCACATTTATGGGAAAGAAACTACCATCAGATGATTATTGGTTTGTTATGCAACTAAACAACGGTCGCACAATAAAAGGGCATTTTTCACTCAAACGATAGTATTTGTATTTTATTTGCTAATTTTATCCAATGAAAAAGATATACCTACTATTTTTTCTGCTGTTTTCTATTGGATGCTTTGCTCAATTTAGCAAAATCCATTATATCCCGCCTTTATCAGGAACAAATGATGTATCAGGTAGTGCCCAAGAACAATTTTTATATATTTCTACGCCAACAGTTACCCCAGTAAACTTTCGAATTATTCAACTTGGGGGCACCACTATAACTGCAACAGTGTCTAAAAGCAGCCCCTATGTCTTTAATGCTGGATTCGGAGTAAGTACACAATTGATGGTGCAAAAAAGCGATGTCAATACCATCCAAACTAACAAAGGCTTCATCATCGATGCTGATGATTTGGTTTATGTTTCCGTTAGAATTATTGCAGGCAACGGGAATCAGTCTGGCGCAGTCGTATCAAAAGGACTAGCTGCGTTGGGAACTCAATTTAGAATTGGATCGTTACTCAATACAAATCCGAACCTTTCCTTTGGCGAGAGACATCACACGTTTGTTTCAGTTCTTGCTACTGAAAATAACACCTTGGTGCGATTTGAAGACATCAAACCTGGAGTCGTGTTACTCAATAATGCACCGGCGGGAAATAATCCGGCTCCGATTATCTTAAATAGCGGCGAGAGCTTCGTCATGGCAGTAGAAGGTCCGTTAGATCCGATGGCGCCAGACCAACTTACGGCAAACAGAGATGGGTTGATTGGGTCTTTAGTTCTCTCTAATAAACCTATTGCCGTTAACTGCGGATCGTTTGCTGGAACAAATGCCGATAACAATTTAGACTTGGGTTTTGACCAAATTGTATCGGTGGAAAGAACAGGAAAAGACTATATTTTTATAAAGAGTACAGGGCAAGATGTTGTCGAAAGAGTGCTATTAGTCGCGCACAGCAACGGTACCGAAATTCGACTAAATGGAAATACTGGTGCGCCAGATTATGTGATTAATTCAGGACAGTATCTTGATTTAAATGGAAGCAATTTCGATGCACAAGGGAATCTCTACGTGCAATCATCCAAAAATGTTTTTGCTTATCAGACTATTGGCGACGACAGTAGAACTGATTTTGCCAACCAAGAACTCTTCTTTGTTCCGCCTTTGAGTTGCGAAACACCAAAATTAATTGACAACATTCCGCTGATTAATCAAATCGGAACAAGGACATATTCAATTTCTAAAATAACATTAATTACAAAATCAACAGCAACTCTAAATTTTCAAATCAATGGCGTCAATAATACGCTAGCTGCTATTAGCTCGATTCCTGGGGTCGTTGTTACGGGTCCAACAATAGTCAACACTTCGTTGGGCAGTTACGACACCTACATTATTACAGGTTTGGCGGGAAATATTGGTGTCTATTCAACCGCGGAATTGTATTTGGCAGCTTATGGTACAGATGGCGCGGCCACTTTTGGCGGATTCTATTCTGGTTTCATTTTTAAACCCGAAATTACATTCAACTTGTTGAACGTCACGCAAAACAATTGTATCCCAAATGCAGTGCTTAACGTAAATTCGTTAAGTTCTTTCGATACTTTTCAGTGGTATTTTAATGGTAATCCAATTCCGTCAGCCAATCAAAACTTCTATAATCCCCTAGTAGCAGGCTACTATTACGTTAAAGCTGCCATCGGCAATTGCGGAACCAACGAAATTTCTTCGGATGAAATTCCGATTAGTTCTTGTCCAATTGACTCCGACAATGATTTAGCAAACGACAATATCGACATCGATTTTGATAACGACGGTATACCCAACTGCGAGGAATCACTGGGCGACTTAGGGATTAACTTGGCAGATACTAGCACGATCACTGTAGCTACTTCCGGCAGCAATACTCCGGATCCAAATCCTTTCGTTGGGAACATCAATGGTGATTTCGTGACCAAAACACCAATAGGAAAAAATAATGCCGTAACAGTTCAAAAAACCTTCGCCGCGCCAACAAACATTTCGCTGCAATATGTCAATTCGGCGTCAGCAGCTAATTTAATCAACTTTAATGCTGATTTCGTTCTCACTTGCGATGTAAGCAAGACCATAACAGTTCAAAATCCAGATAATCAATTATTAATTGATACCAACTACGATGACATTTACGAAAGTGGCGTCACCGTATATTCCTCTTATGAAGTGCGTTTCAGAGTAAACAGTGCAACACCATTAGCGCCAGGAACAGGCACCTTCCGATTCAAATCTGCCTCCACGACCAGTATTACTTTAAAGCATGTTAATCTGTCGGATGCGGATCCTAATAATGCGACCTTTAAATTGGTAACAACCTGTGTTGCAAAAGACAGTGACGGCGACGGCGTTCAAGATGCACTAGATTTGGACAGTGATAACGATGGTATTTTAGACCAAACCGAAGCACTAGGAACAAGCCCCATTACTCCTTTGAATACAGATGTAAATGTTGATGGAATGGACGACGCTTTTGGAAACGGAATCACACCTGCTGATACGGATGGCGACGGTGTTTCAAATAATCTCGACTTGGATAGTGATAACGACGGAATTTTTGATTTAATAGAAGCCGGCAGTTCTGCAAGCGATAGCAATGGTGACGGAAGAATCGACGGAAGTCCTGCAAGTTTTGGCGCCAATGGTGTTTATAATCTCATAGAAACTGGATCAAATTCAGGGATTTTGAATTATATAGTACGCGACTCAAATAGCGATAATGTGGCCAATTATATCTCACTAGAAAGTGACGGTGACGGTTGCAATGATGTTATTGAAGCTGGATTTGTTGATCCTGATGGCGATGGAATGCTCGGTAGTTCTCCGTTTACAGTAGATGCAAATGGTCTAATAACTAGTGGGATTGGCTATATTTTGCCGAATTCAAACTACATTTCTAGCGCGCCGATTACGATTATTTCCCAACCTTCGGTGGCACCCTTCTGCGCCTACCAAAATTCTGTAATAACAATTACCACATCGCCTTTAGATTCTTATCAATGGCAAGTATACACAAGTGGTACTTGGGTATCAATTGTGGACGGTCCTAATTATGCGCAAAGTAATACAAGTACGCTACAACTTACTACTATTCCTTTTTCCTTTAATGGCAATAGATATCGCGTGATATTGCGTAAAAACGGAAACATATGCGAAGTGATTTCAAATGAAGTAGTCTTGGAATTGTACAATGTTCCTATTCTAAATTCACCAACGACGCTAGTGCAATGCGACAACGACAATAACGGATTTACTACTGTCAATTTGAGACAAAAAGAAAGTGATATCACTTCCGTTACCGACCGGGTATTCACCTACTATAAAACGTTTTTGTCTGCGGAATCGGGTAATGAGAGTTCTCCTAATTTTATCTCTAATCCTTTGAGTTATTTTACCAATTCGACGACGATTTGGGTTCGTATTGTTGACCAATTGCATGGTTGTTTTAGTGTAGCTGAATTGAATGTAGTCGTTTCTAATACGCAAATTATAAATACTTACAATCGCCGCTATTATAGATGTGACGATTTCTTAGATGCTTTTGGAAATAACAATAGCGACAACAATGATCGAGATGGAATTGCCACATTTGATTTTAGTAGCGCAACTGCCGATATCATTGGCATTCTTCCAACGTCATCAATTTATAGTATTAAGTATTACAAAAATTTTCAAGATGCGTCTATGGAGCTTGATACCAACGGTAATTCGTTAGAAATTTCTCAAGATATTAACGCACCAGAAAGTATTTACAATTTCAGAAATAGAGACTATCCTACGCACCAACAAATTTGGGTACGCGTCGAAAGTACGCTTGATAATGCTTGTTATGGCATCGGTCCCTACGTCACGCTTATTGTAGAGTCATTGCCAACTGCCAATCCTTATAATGACACCAATATTATCCGCAAATGTGACGACAATCAAGATGGTATATTTGCCTTCGATACGTCCCAAATCGAATCGATTATATTGAATGGTCAAACCAATGTTGCTGTTAGTTATTTTGATCAAAATGGCGCGCCGCTTTCGAGTCCGCTTCCGAATCCATTTACAATTAACGGCAGCAAAACCATTACCGTTAGAGCTACAAATACGATTACATTTGACCCCAATGGACCTTGTTACGATGAAGAGACCTTGCAATTTATTGTAGACGATTTACCTCAAGCTTTTCCTGTAGACACCACATTATTCACGGTTTGCGACGACGAGGATGATCCATTGCTGCAAGACGGCATGTTTGGATTTGATACGGCAGCCATCGAATCGCAAATATTGAATGGACAAACCTCACTCGTTGTGAAATATTATGACCAAGCTGGACAACCGATTGCAAGTCCACTACCGAATCCTTTCGTAACCATTTCTCAAAACATCACTGCGGTAGTTGAAAATCCGCTAAACGCGACCTGTCCTGCAAGTATTCAGATACCATTTGTGGTCAATCCGATGCCTAAGATTAAATTGTTAGGAAGCGATTTGCTTTGTTCTGACAATCCCGAATTTACCATAACGATTGATGCCGCGATTGTCGACGGAAGTTCTACTTCCAATAATACCTATCAATGGTATCTCGATGGAAATCCGATTGTAGGCGGCACCCGCTATAGTTTGGTTATTAATACCGAAGGCGTTTATACTGTTGATGTCACGACGCCACAAGGTTGCTTAAAAACAAGAATTGTTGATGTGACTGCTTCCGAAATTGCACAAATTCAAGAAATTAAGATTAGCGACCTAGCTGAATCTAATACAGTTGAAATCACTGCGACAGGCAATGGCGATTTGGTGTATACGATTGATGATCTGACTGATTTTCAATATTCGAACATCTTTTACGATGTGCCGTACGGAATTCATCAGGTGTATGTAAAAGATATCAACGGATGTGGACTCGTTGGTCCAATCGAAATCTATGTTTTAGGAATTCCAAAGTTTTTTACTCCTGATGGAGATGGCGTTAATGATACGTGGAATTTAGCGGGAAGTAGTTCCAAATTCAACAAGAATGCTGAAATACTTATCTTTGATCGTCATGGTAAATTTATTCACCAACAATTTGGTGATGACACAGGTTGGGATGGTACTTATAATGGCAGACAATTGCCTTCTGACGATTATTGGTATGTGATTACCTTGGAAGACCAACGGGTCTTTAGAGGACACTTCAGCATGAGAAGATAATTGAAACTTTCTAGCATGATAAAAACGGCATTTTTTTTCGTTATGATTACCATACTTACTCAAGCGCAAACGGTCAAAGTTACGACTGGAAAAGTAGAGCGCATCGAAAAATTCAAATCGCAGTTTGTTGATGCAAGAAACGTCGATGTCTGGTTGCCGGAGGGATATTCTACTTCAGAAAAATATGCTGTTTTATATATGCATGATGGACAAATGTTGTTTGACCCAGCTTCCACCTGGAACAAACAAGCCTGGCAAGTAGATGCAATTGCAGGGAAATTGATTGCTGAAAAACAAATTCAAAAATGCATTGTCGTTGGTATTTGGAATAATGACAAGAAACGACATCCCGAGTATTTTCCACAAAAGGTCTATCCTGCTTTCTCTGAAGAACAAAAGAAATTCATCTCGGATGACTTGATTAAAAGAGGAAAAATCGACAAGGAGTTTGATCCGATTTCCGATAATTATTTGAAGTTTATTGTCAAAGAATTGAAGCCTTATATTGATAGGACCTACCCTACATTCTCCGATCGTAAGCATACTTTTATTTCTGGTTCAAGCATGGGCGGATTGATTTCGTTGTATGCTATTTGCGAGTATCCAAAGATATTTGGCGGTGCAGGTTGTTTGTCGACGCATTGGACAGGAATCTATCAAAACAATGACAATCCAATTCCGGACGAGATTATTGCTTATTTGAAAGTTCATTTGCCCGATCCAAAGAGCCACAAGATTTATTTTGATTATGGCAATAAGACTTTGGACAGTTTGTATCGCCCATGGCAATTGAAAGTTGATGTTGTCATGAAAGCAAAAGGATACACCACGAAGCATTGGATGACGCAGTTTTTTGAAGGAAAGAATCATTCGGAAGAAGCGTGGCGGGAGCGTTTTCATGTTCCGTTAGCATTTTTATTGCGTGTTTAGCACAGGTCTCTAGCCCAGATAGAAGCGACTATCCTTTTGCGATGGCGTTCAGCGCAAAAGATAATAGCGAATAGCTGGATTAGCTTCACACGAGCAATTTGAAATGGCGAAGCAAAACAAAAAACCCATTCAGTGACGAATGGGTTTCTTTATAATTAAAATTCAAGATTAGACTTTGAATCGTTTTCTATCGTTTTCTGTTAGATAGATTTTTCTCAAACGAATTGATTTTGGTGTTACCTCTACGTATTCGTCTTTTTGAATATATTCTAACGCTTCTTCTAATGAGAAAATAATTGGTGGAATAATTCTCGCTTTTTCATCATTTCCAGACGAACGAACGTTGGATTGTTTTTTCTCTTTAGTCACATTCACACACATATCATCACCACGAGAGTTTTCTCCAATTACTTGACCTTCATAGATTTCTGCATTTGGCTCAACAAAGAATTTACCACGATCTTGCAATTTATCAATAGAATAAGGAATAGCTTTTCCTTTTTCCATAGAAATCAATGAACCTTTGTTGCGTCCAGAAATTTCACCTTTGTAAGGCTCATATCCTAAAAAACGATGTGCCATAATTGCTTCACCCGCAGTTGCAGTTAACAATTGATTACGCAATCCAATAATTCCACGTGAAGGTATATTAAATTTTACAATCATACGTTCACCTTTAGTTTCCATAGAAAGCATTTCACCTTTACGAAGTGTAACAAATTCTACCGCTCTTCCAGAAAGACTTTCAGGTAAATCGATGGTTAATTCTTCGATAGGTTCACATTTTTTACCGTCAATTTCTTTGATAATAACTTGAGGTTGACCAATTTGAAGTTCGTATCCTTCTCTACGCATCGTTTCGATAAGTACCGACAAGTGCAATACACCACGACCGAATACCATAAACTTATCAGCAGAATCAGTTTCACCCAATTTCATCGCTAAGTTTTTCTCAAGTTCTTTTGTCAAACGGTCTCTAATATGTCGTGAAGTAACAAATTTTCCTTCTTTACCAAAAAACGGAGAGTCATTAATGGTAAACAACATACTCATTGTTGGCTCATCTATAGCAATTGTTTGCAATGCTTCAGGATTTTCAAAATCTGCAATGGTATCACCAATTTCAAATCCTTCCACTCCAACAATGGCACAAATATCACCAGCAATTACTTCTAGAACTTTCTTACGACCGAGTCCTTCAAAAGTGTGTAATTCTTTAATTCTTGATTTCACTATAGTACCATCTCTTTTTACTAAAGAAATTGGCATATTTTCTTTTAAAACGCCTCTTTCAAGACGACCTATAGCAATACGACCTGTAAAAGCAGAAAAGTCTAAAGAGGTAATCAACATTTGAGGAGTTCCTGTAGAAACTTTAGGAGCTGGAACATTCTCGATAACCATATCTAATAATGCTTCAATATTATCTGTAATATTTTCCCAATGATCAGACATCCAGTTGTTTTTTGCAGAACCATATACCGTTGGAAAATCCAATTGCCATTCTTCTGCACCTAATTCGAACATCAAGTCGAAAACTTTTTCGTGTACTTCTTCTGGTGTACAGTTTTCTTTATCTACTTTATTGATTACGACGCAAGGTTTTAGGCCTAAGTCAAGTGCTTTTTGCAATACAAAACGCGTTTGTGGCATTGGTCCTTCAAAAGCATCTACTAATAGACAAACACCGTCTGCCATATTGAGGACACGTTCTACTTCACCACCAAAATCCGCGTGACCAGGAGTATCAATGATATTGATTTTTGTTCCTTTGTAAACTACAGAAACGTTTTTTGACGTAATTGTGATTCCTCTTTCACGTTCGAGGTCATTGTTGTCTAATATTAGATCACCTGTATTTTCGTTATCGCGAAAAAGTTGACAGTGATACATAATTTTATCAACCAAAGTAGTTTTCCCGTGGTCGACGTGCGCAATAATTGCAATGTTTCTGATAGATTCCATCTGTTATTTTTAATGGGTGCAAAGGTACACTTTATTTTTACATAAAAAACCATTAAAAAATACTTTACTATTTGTTAACTCGACCATAAGAAAAGAAGAAATAATAATTAAGTTAGTTAGCAATATTTTATTTTTATGAATAAATCTCTATATTTGAGTAATGAAAAACAAGGCGAATAAAATTACACTTCTTTACATCCTTTTTTCCATAGTACTGGCGCTTGTTGGCTATTACATCTTAGATAAATTCCACACTACGAATGACTTAGTATTTCTTAATTTTAGTTTTATTAAAGATGTTGTTTTCATTGTTTTTTCAGGAATTATTTTTAAAGTAGTGCTCACTAAAAATGATAATCGAAATAATTTGATTTTCGAAAGGCTAAAGGCGACTAATGAAGAAATAAAAGAATCGAACGAGCGCTATGATATTGTTGCAAAAGCTACAAGTGATACCATATGGGATTGGAAAATTCAAGAAGACGATTTTATTTGGAACAAAGGAATACAAGGTGTTTTTGGTTATAAGAAGGAAGAAGTAGGTAAGACATCCAAATGGTGGTTTGACCGAATTCACCCTGAAGACAGTATAAAAATGTCGATTAAGCTCTATTCATTTATTGAGCAAAAAACTGAAAAATGGCAAGACGAATATCGATTTAAATGCGCTGACGGCTCCTACAAATATGTTTTTGATAGAGGTTTTTTAGTAAAAGATGAAGATGGCAACGCCATTAGAATGATTGGAGCCATTCAAGATGTCACCAAGCAAAAAGAAGAGGAACAACGTCTGAAACTTTTGGAAACTGTAATTACACAAACCAAAGATGCAGTGATTATTACGGAATCAGAAAAAACAGACAAGACTATTCCAAAGATTGTATTTGTTAATCCAGCATTTACGGAGATGACTGGGTACAAATCAGGTGAAGTCATAGGAAAGACGCCTATTGTTTTTATGGGTAGAAAATCGGTTAAGAATGATATTTCAAAGTTGTCTAAGGCGTTAAAAGGTAGAGAGGAATTTAAGTTTGAGACTTTAAACCAAAAGAAGAACGGCGAAGAATATTGGGTTAATTTTTCGATGATTCCAATTACCAATCAAGAAGGGAATCATTCGCATTGGATTTCAATTCAGCGAGATATCACGGAAGAAAAGAAACAAGAAAAAGAGAAAGAACAGCTGATTCGAGAATTGACACAAAACAATAAGGATTTGAAACAATTCTCCTATATCACTTCACATAATTTGAGAGCGCCATTGTCGAATTTGACAGGCTTATTGAATTTGATGCATGAATATCCGGTAGAAAATCCAGAATTACGAGAAATTATTAATGGATTCTCGACTTCTACTAATTTACTAAACGAAACAATTAATGATTTGGTAAAAGTGGTTATCATTAAGGACAATCCTTCAATTGATAAAGAAGAAGTATTGATTAAGGATGTTTTTGAAAATGTGTTCAACCAATTGAGTTACTTGATTAGCTTGCATAAGCCGATACTGAAAATTGAATTAGAAAAGGTTTCTATTCTAAATATTAATAAAGCGTACTTAGAGAGCATCCTATTGAATCTATTTACCAATGCCATTAAGTATCGTTCACCGAAAAGAACACTACGGATTTTTGTTTCTTCTAAAGAACAAAATAATAGTATTGTGTTGATATTTAAGGACAACGGAATTGGAATTGATTTAGAGCGCAATCGAGATAAGATTTTTGGATTGTACCAAAGATTCCACAACTACTCTGATAGTAAAGGATTAGGTTTATATTTGGTGAAGTCACAAGTGGAAAGTATGGGAGGAACTATTGGCGTTGAGAGCGAAGTAGATAAAGGCACCACCTTTACGATAATATTTAAAAATACATTATGATGCTGGATTTAATTTTATGTGTAGATGACGACCCAATTACCTTGATGCTTTGTAAAATGGTAATCACTCGCGCGGAGTTTGCGCAACAGATTATTACTGCTCAGAATGGTGAAGAAGCATTAAGCTATTTTGATGATCTCAGATTAAACAATCTAGGCACAAACATTTCGAATTATCCAAAACTGATTTTCCTCGATTTGAACATGCCAGTCATGGGTGGCTGGGAGTTTCTCGACCATTTTTCGAAAGAAGAGTACCGCAGTTCATTTGAAGATTGTAAGGTAATTGTTCTCTCTTCAACTATTGATCCTGACGATATAAAAAAGGCTAAGACTTATTCTATGGTACTAGACTTTTTGTCAAAGCCGATTTCTAAGGAAATGTTAGAAAGCTTAAAGACAATTTTAGCATAAAAAAAAACTCTCCAAAAATGGAGAGTTTTTTTTTTTTTAAAAAAGACACAATTACAATTTCGCAACGTGCTTTGTTAATTTAGATTTTAGATTTGAAGCTTTGTTATCATGAATAACATTCTTCTTTGCTAATTTATCAATCATAGAAATAACTGCAGAAAGTTTCGCTGAAGCACCTGATTTATCTGTTTCTAAACGCAAAGCCTTGATCGCATTACGAGTCGTTTTATGTTGATAACGATTTAATACTCTTTTCTTATCGTTACTTCTGATTCTCTTTAAAGCTGACTTATGATTTGCCATTTTGTTTTTTTTCTAAATTTATTTTATTGTAGCCCGTAGGGGAATCGAACCCCTCTTACCAGGATGAAAACCTGGCGTCCTAACCGATAGACGAACGGGCCATACTTCTGTAATGCGGATGCA